>NZ_JBKGTW010000007.1:0-75128 GCF_046546535.1 Neisseria sp. WLZKY-1 | reverse complement strand
GCTCGTTTTTGCTACGATGCGGGTGTAATCCTAGGGTGCGTTCCGAGGCGACTGGCCTGTTTGGTTGCTATGGTACGCTGATTTGAACATACAAGGGTGTGTGACATGGCAACGCACGCGGTTTGTGGGAATGCAGGCTACGGCTTGCCTTGTCGATGTATTTTTTCAGGTAGCCTTTAAGAGGGCTACCTGAAAAGTGTTGGGTTTATCAACCCAACCTACGCTTGCTTGCATAAGGGATTACTTGAGAAATAATTCTTCAATTGCTATATTTTGCAAAAATATCTTTTATTTTCCCATTTGCAAAATAGAAACTTACTGCTACTGTCATTAATATCAACAATCCACAAACAAATGTAATTATATACTCTGCACTAGGTTTATAAGTTAGAGCCGACAGAATGCACATAAATAAAGAAATAACCGCATAAACAAATCCAACAGCAAACAATGTTTTCATATAAGTATACCCACCCCAATGAACTAATATTTTTTGGTTTTCAGTATCTCTTTGTAGAAAACCATTACCTTTATTAAAAATCCATAGAAAAATTGCAGGCGGTAACATTATTAAATATTTAAACATATCCTGATCAAAATTTATTTGACTTAGTTTAATGTTGATGTATTCTTCTAAAAAGTAGTAGACGCCAAAACTTATAATAATAATTAAAAATTCAAAACTTATAAAGAAAACTCTAAGAAAAATAGCCATTGCTAATGCTCCATTTCTCTTTCAATACTAATTTTTTCAAATTCAGACCTTGCTCTGAGTACTAAATTTTCTGGCAATGGATTTTTATCAAATAAAAAACTTTTTTGTGAGTCCTCTGTTTTAATTTCTATATACTCTTGATTTATATCTTCTCCGATTACTTCTCCTTTTCCGTAGCCATCAGCAGCCATCAAGATTGCTGCATCTGTTAGTCTAACGTTTATATTTAGATCTTTTATCTTATTCTCATTTACATGCTCTATAATTTTTTTGAGATCTGTATTGAGACCATTTTTATCTTCACTCTCTTCATTAATCTTTAATGTGCTAGCTCTGCGGTCTTTTAAAAATTCTTTTAATGGAGCCCATAAAGGGCTAAATAATGGATTGGGTGGCGATACTTTTGCATTGATTTCAAAAATTTTCTTAATTTTTGATAACTTTTTAATAAACTTTGAGTAATCTGAAATTGCATCAACCTCGCATTGGATAAGTAGGTCATGAAACTTCAGATTGCGAGAATCTTCTATAATTTTTTTAAATCTTCTAGGAAAAACATCACTTTGAATCTCATTAAATACATGAAGAAAACATAGGCCAGAAAATTCAGGTATGTATACAAATGGGGATGAAGCTTTGGCACGATCGCTAATTAGCAGTTGATTTAATTCGTGTTGGTTTTCATTAACTATGCTTACTGATTCATCTATGTATTTAGTTAGATTCCCATAAATGAAAGGGCCTATTTTTTCGTCACCTCTGCCATCAATGATATTAGTAATAGTCCATTTGTGATTACGTACTTTTATAATTGCCGGATTGCAGATTGCATCCATTAAATCCTCTTGAGTTAAGTTAATTTTTACTACTCTACTGAGAAAATAACGACTTTTTCTAGTTCTCATATTTTATCCATAATTAGCAAGGTTGGAGCATGATCCAACATTTTTATATTTCACAAAATCTGTTGGGTCTCGACCCAAACTACGGCAAACGGAGCTTTCAAATGACCTCTTCACACAAAAGGCAGCCTGAAATTTTCAGGCTGCCTTCCCCACATCAAGCCAGCTTCGCGCCGACCCAATCTTTCACACCATCCAACACGGCGGGCAGTTTTTCTACATCGGTGCCGCCTGCCTGTGCCAGGTCGGGGCGGCCGCCGCCTTTGCCGCCGATTTGTTCGGCGGCGTGTTTGACGAGATCGCCGGCTTTGATTTGGGCGGTGAGGGCTTTGGAAACGCCGGCGCAGAGGGAGGCTTTACCGTCGTTGGCGGCGGCGAGCAGGACGATGATGTTGTCGCCTTTGCCTGTAAGGTCAGTAACGATGTCGCGCAGGGCAGCGGCATCGGCATCGATTTGGGCGGCGACGAGTTTGGCTGCGCCGATGGTTACGGCGTTGTCCAAGAGTTTCGCGCCTGCGTGGACGGCGAGTTCGGCTTTGGCGCGGGCGAGTTCTTTTTCCAGCGCTTTGCTGTGGGCTAAGGCCGTCTGAATTTTGGCGAGCAGGTCTTTGGCGCCTTGGGCTTTGATTTCGCTTGCGGCTTCTTTAATCAGAGTTTCCTGGTTTTGTACCCATGCGAGCGCGGCAAGGCCGGTGATGGCTTCTACACGGCGGATGCCTGCGGCGATGCCGCCTTCGCTGATGATTTTGAAGAAGCCGATGTCGCCGGTGCGGGCGACGTGGGTGCCGCCGCACAGTTCGATGGAGTAGTCGCCCATGGTGATGACGCGGACGAAGTCGCCGTATTTTTCGCCGAAGAGCATGACTGCGCCTGATTTTTGCGCGTCTTCAATGGACATGGTTTCGACTTTGACGGGCACGTTGGCGATAATCGCGGCGTTGACGCGGCGTTCGACTTCGGCGATTTCTTCCGCGCTGATGCCTTGCGTGTGGGAGATGTCGAAGCGGGTCAGCTCGGCGTTTTGCAGGCTGCCTTTTTGTTCGACGTGCGTGCCCAAAACATCGCGCAGGGCTTTGTGCATCAGGTGGGTAACGCTGTGGTTGCGCATGATGCTGTTGCGGATGTCGTTGTCGATTTCGGCGGATACGGCATCGCCGACTTTCAGACGGCCTGATACGACTGCGCCGAATTGTCCGTGTACGGCGGCTTTGATTTTCTGCGTGTCTTCCACGCGGAAGCGGTTTTCGCCTGCGAAGATAAAGCCTACGTCGCCGACTTGGCCGCCGCTTTCGGCGTAGAACGGGGTTTGTTCCAGAACGACCACGCCGGCTTCGCCTGCTTGGAGTTCGTCCACGGCTTCGCTGCCTTTATATAAGGCGATGATTTTGGTGTCTTGGCTGCGTTTTTCGTAGCCGGTAAACTCGGTGTCCGCGCCTGTGTAGTCCAGTTGTGCGTTGGCTTTGAAGTTTTGCGCAGCGCGGGCGCGGGCGCGTTGGGCTTCCATTTCGCGGTTGAAGCCTTCTTCATCCAAATCGATACCCAATTCGCGCGCCATGTCGGCGGTCAGGTCGTAGGGGAAGCCGTAGGTGTCGTAGAGTTTGAAGATGTGTTCGCCGCCGATAACGAGTTTGCTGTTGGCAATGTTGTCCATCAAATAGGCATTCAAGGCTTCGGCAAACGGTTTTTCCGCGTCGGGAATATGGGCAGTTTCCAAAGCAGCCTGCAAATCGATATACATGCCTTCGTTCAGGCTGCCTGAAACTCGGGGACGGATAACGATTTGCTTTTTGCCTGGAGCGGCACGGGAAGCGGCGGTAAATTCCACACCCTCTGCGGTTTTCAATGCCAACGGTTTGCCCGCACCATCTTGCGGCAGCAGGCTTTCCAGTTTCAGGAATTTCATGCCGTTGAACACTTGGTTAAACAAACCCATGCCTTTTTCCAGCGTTTCGCCGAAGCGGCTTTCTTCCGCGCGCAGGGCTTCCATAATCTGCGTTTGTTTTTCTTTCAACTCGGGATATGCACCGCCCATCGCTTTCACCAAATCGGGCACGAGTTTGTAGAAAAACGCCTGTTTCTGACCGAGTTTGTAACCGTGGCGCACGGCGCGGCGGATGATGCGGCGCAGTACATAGCCGCGGCCTTCGTTGGACGGCATCACGCCGTCGGCAATCAGGAAGGAGCAAGAGCGGATGTGGTCGGCAACGACTTTCAGGCTGGGTTCGTCCATGCTGAACGGCGCGCCGGTTTCGCGGGCAACGGCTTTGAGCAGGTCTTGGAACAGGTCGATTTCGTAGTTGCTGTGGACGTGCTGCATTACGGCCGCCATGCGCTCCAAGCCCATGCCGGTATCGACGGACGGCTTGGGCAGCGGGTTCATGTTGCCTTGCTCGTCGCGGTTGAACTGCATGAACACGCAGTTCCAAATTTCAATCCAGCGGTCGCCGTCTTCTTCAGGACTGCCCGGAATGCCGCCCCAGATTTCTTCGCCGTGGTCGTAGAAAATTTCGGAGCACGGGCCGCAGGGACCGGTATCGCCCATCTGCCAGAAGTTGTCGGACGCGTATTTCGCGCCTTTGTTGTCGCCGATGCGGACGATGCGCTCGGCAGGCATACCGATTTCGTTCAGCCAGATGTTGTAGGCTTCGTCGTCTTCGGCATACACGGTCGCCAAGAGTTTGTCTTTGGGCAGATTCAGCCATTCGGGGGAAGTGAGGAATTCCCAAGCGAAGTGGATGGCGTCGCGTTTGAAGTAGTCGCCGAAGGAGAAGTTGCCCATCATTTCAAAGAAGGTGTGGTGGCGGGCGGTGTAGCCGACGTTTTCCAAGTCGTTGTGTTTGCCGCCTGCGCGTACGCATTTTTGCGCGGTGGTGGCGCGGTTGTATGGGCGTTTATCAAAGCCGAGGAACACGTCTTTAAACTGGTTCATACCGGCATTGGTAAACAGCAGCGTCGGATCGTCGTGCGGCACGAGGCTGGAAGAGCGGACGATGGTGTGGCCTTTGGATTCGAAGAATTTTAGGAATTTTTGGCGTAGTTCGGTAGTTTTCATGGTGTGTTTTGTCTCGTAAAACGGCTTTCAGACGGCCTTAGGCCGTCTGAAAAGCACAGGAAAAAATCAAAAAATCAAAGCGGCGCATTTTATAGCAGAAACGGCGGCAAGCCTATTATCCGCCTTATCTTTTTGCCGCCCTTGCCGTAAAATCCGCCACTTTCTTTTTCAGACGGCCTCCCCACCATGCTCAGCTACCGCCACGCCTTTCACGCAGGCAACCATGCCGATGTGCTCAAACATTTCGTTCTCTGGCTGGTGCTCGATTATTTCAACCGCAAAGACAAGCCCTATTGGTATGTCGACACGCACAGCGGCGCGGGTTTGTATGACTTGGGCGGCAGCGAGGCGCAGAAGGTCGGCGAATACCGTAGCGGCATTGCCCGCCTGATGGCGGCGGACACGCTGCCCGAGCCGCTGGCGCAGTTTCGCGGCCGTCTGAAAGACATCCTGCCGCAGGAAAACCTTTATTGCGGTTCGCCCTGGCTGGCGCAGGCGCAAACGCGCGCAGACGACAAGCTGCGCCTTTTCGAGCTGCATCCGGCGGATTTCACCCTGCTGGAAAACAATATGCGTGAGGCGGGGCTGAAAAGGCGCGGCATCATCCGGCGGGAAGACGGTTTCAAAGGTCTGATTTCCCTGCTGCCGCCGCCGACCCGTCGCGCCGTGGTTCTGATCGACCCGCCGTATGAGGAAAAACGGGATTACGCGCGCGTGGTACAGACGCTGAAAGAGGCGCAAAAACGCTTCGCGCAGGGCTGCTATCTGCTGTGGTATCCCTGTCTCAGCCGCGAGGAAAGCCGCCGCCTGCCCGAACAGCTGAAAAAACTGTCGCCCGACAATTACCTGCTGGCCGAGCTGCACGCCGCCGCGCCGCGTGCCGACGGCTTCGGAATGCACGGCAGCGGCATGTTCCTGATCAACCCGCCCTATCTGCTGGCCGCACAGCTTCGCGACAACCTGCCGACTCTGGCGCGGCTGCTGGCGCAGGACGAAGGCGCGCGCTTTGTGTTGGATTACCGAAATTAGGCCGTCTGAAACACAGAGGCCGTCTGAAATTCCGAAAACGGGGTTTCAGACGGCCTTTTTGTATCTTTCCAGTCTTTCAGACGGCCTAGGGCGTGTTGACAATCAGCCTTGCGGCGGTATTTTTGGTAAAAATCCACGCCTGCCGCGTCAAAAATGCTCGCAAGATGTCCAATCTTGCTGCGCTTTTTTCCTTGCAGGCGCGAATTTTTCCTCAAAAAACCGCTTCGCAAGCTGAATGTCAGCATACCCTAATCCCTCGATACGGCAATGGTGCGCTTGATGTGTTTCAGATTGGCGACGATGGTGAAGGTCATCATCACCAAGAGCGCCCACGAGCTCCATTTGCCGATGTGCACCGCCGACCACGCGCCGATTTGGTTGGGGTAGCGCCAGATACCGGCGAAGGTGCTGATGTTTTCCGCCAGCCAGATAAAAAAACCGATAAGCACGAAAGCGAGCAGCAGCGGCATTCTGCGCGGAGTGTCGTAGGGCGTGAAGCACACCGAGGTGCGGGCGTAGAGGCCGAGGGCGAAGGCGGCGAGATACCAGCGGTAGTCGCCGATGTAGTGGTGGCTGAAAAAATTGATGTAAATCAGCAGCGAACACAGCGTCGCCAGCCAATAGGGCGGGTGGCTTTTGATTTTCAAATCGAAAAGCCGCCATGCCTGGATGATGTAGCTGCCCACCGCCGCATACATAAATCCGGCAAACAGCGGCACGCCGCCGATTTTGCTGAAAGCGGGGTCGGGATAGCTCCACGAGCCGACGGCTGACGAGGTTTTGAAAAGTTCGAGCGCAAAGCCGACAAGGTGGAACAGGGTAACGGCCTTCACTTCGTCCCACGTTTCCAGTTTCAGCACCAGCATGGCCGTCTGAACCGCCAGTGCGAATACCAGCAGCACGTCATAGCGGGCGACGCCGAACAGTCCGCCGCGCGGCACGGCGAACATGGCGAGGAAAAACAGCCCGGCAAACAGACAGGCGCGCGCTTCTTTCAGAACGAAAAAGCAAAATTCGACGGCAAACCGCCGCCCGCCGCGCAAATCGGGGCGCGGCCGGCGGCGGGTCAGCCAGTCGTCGAAACGGTTGTGCATCGGGGGCATGGCGGGGTTTCCGTTCAAGAGGCCGTCTGAAAGGGTTCAGACGGCCTTTGGCAAAACAACAGCAGCCGGACAATATGATTGATAAAACGAGAAAAATACGGGGTTTCTCATTATCGGGAACCATCAGATAAAGCGGAAAAGGCAGCCTGAAACGCATAGTCATACCCCTCGTGGGGATGAGCCGATCGGATAAATCGTCAGGCTGCCGCCCAGCGGCTGTTGGATGCCGAGCAGACGGTGGGTCAGGCTGCGTATCCGGCGTTGGTAGTCGGCAAACGGGAAATCGGGGAGCACGGCCGCCTGTTGTCCGTATGCTTGGCAGAGGGCGGTGTAGCGGTGGTTTTGCGGGTTTTTGCGGTGGTGTTCGGATTTGAACAGCAGCAGACGGTCGCCGTCAAAGGCGGACGAGCCGCAGGGCAGGATGTTGTGTTCGGTAAAAACGTATGCTTCGGCTTGGTCGGGGCGGATGTCGCGCGGCGGTGTGATGCTGGGCTCGGCTTGCAGCGCGTCTAGGTTTGCCAAGACCTCTTGCAGGGCGGCGGTGGTTAAGCCCAGCGTTTCCCAGCCTTCGCCGAGTATGGTGTCGCCGATATGCAAAGACAGGCGGACAAAATTGTGTCCGCCGCTGCCCGCTATGTTGCATGAAAAACCGATGTTCATTGCGTGTCCGATTGTTGTGTCAAGGCAGCCTGAAACACTTTTCCCGTTTTCAGGCTGCCTTTGGGCGTTCGGGCTGCATCACCCCAGCTTGGCTTTCACCAACTCCTGTACCTGCGCGGGATTCGCCTTGCCTTTGCTGGCTTTCATCACCTGCCCCACAATCGCGTTCAGCGCTTTTTCGTTGCCCGCTTTAAACTGCTCAACGGCTTTGGCATTGTTGGCGAGTACTTCGTCCACCATTGCTTCAATCGCGCCGGTGTCGGTGATTTGCACTAGGCCGTGTTTTTCGATGATTTGTTCGATTGTGGCTTCAGGTTCCGCCCACATCGCTTCAAAGGCTTTTTTCGCCAGCTTGCTACTCAATGTGCCGTCGGCGATTTTGCCCACCAGCGCGGCCAGCCGCGCCGCCGTAATCGGGCTTTGCGCCAGCTCCAAGCCTTCGCGGTTCAGCGTTGCCGCCAATTCGCCGTTCATCCAGTTGGCAACCAGCTTGCCTTGTCCGCTGCTTTGGGCGGCGGTTTCAAAAAAGGCGGCCTGGGCGCGGCTTGCCGTCAGCAGGCGCGCGTCGTATTCACTCACGCCAAACTCATTGACAAAACGCGCCGCCATTTCTTTGGGCAGCTCGGGCATGGCGGCACGGGCTTTGTCCATTTGGCCGTCTGAAATGATCACGGGCAACAGGTCGGGATCGGGGAAATAGCGGTAGTCGTGCGCGTCTTCTTTCAGGCGCATCACGCGGGTTTCGCCCTTGTCGGGGTCAAACAGCATGGTCGCCTGCTGCACCTTGCCGCCGTCTTCCAACAGCTCAATCTGCGCTTGTACTTCGTAATTAATTGCCTGCTCCAAAAAGCGAAACGAATTCAAATTCTTAATCTCGCGGCGCGTGCCAAACTCCGCCTGCCCTTTGGGGCGCACCGACACATTGGCATCGACGCGGAACGAGCCTTCGGCCATATTGCCGTCGCAAATGTCCAGCCAAGTAACCAAACCGTGCAGGGCTTTGGCATAGGCCACCGCTTCGGCGGCGGAGCGCATTTCGGGTTCGGAGACGACTTCCAACAGCGGCGTACCGGCGCGGTTCAGGTCAATGCCGGTGGCGCCGTTCAAGCCTTCGTGCACCGATTTGCCCGCGTCTTCTTCCATATGGGCGCGGGTTACGTTGATGGTTTTCACTTCGTCGCCCACCACGATTTCCAGCTTGCCGTGTTCGACAATCGGCAAGTCCAACTGACTGATTTGGTAGCCTTTTGGCAGGTCGGGATAGAAATAGTTTTTGCGGTCGAACACGTTTTTGCGGTTGATGGTGGCGTTCAGCGCCAAGCCGAGCTTAATCGCTTTTTCCACCACTTCGCGGTTCATCACCGGCAGCGTGCCCGGCAGCGCGCATTCCACCACGCTGGCGTGTGCGTTGGGCTCGGCGCCGAAGGCGGTGTTCGCGCCGCTGAAAATTTTGGATTGGGTGTTGAGCTGGACGTGGATTTCCAAGCCGATTACGGTTTCCCAGGTCATAGATGGTCTTTCTCGGATTCAGATGGTTGGTTTTTGACGGTTGCTTGTTGAAACGGACGGTTTCGTGCCGCCCTTACATTTTCCCCGGCACAACGCCCATGCGGCGTTTGAGCGAAGTTTGCGGCTCGTTGAACAGCGAGGCGTAGTAGGTGGCGTTGGCCATCACTTTTTTGACGTAGTCGCGCGTTTCGTCGAAGGGGATGGTTTCGGCGTAGATTGCGCCTTCCAGCGGCGAAGCGGCCTGCCATTGACGGGCGCGGCCGGGGCCGGCGTTGTAGCCTGCGGTGGCCATCACTTCGTTGTTTTGCAGACGGCGTTTGGCGTCGCCCAAATACCATGTGCCCATGCGGATGTTGCCGTCGGTGGTGTAGAGCTCGCTGTCGGACATTCCCGTTTTGCGGGCGATTTCGCGGGCGGTGGCGGGCATGACCTGCATCAGCCCCTGTGCGCCGACGCCCGATTGCGCTCCGACCATAAAGCGGCTTTCCTGACGGATCAGACCGTAGACCCAAGCCGGGTCGACGCCTGCTTCGGCAGCGTAGCGGGTGGCGGTGTCGCGGAAGGGGGCGGGGTAACGCAAGGTGTAGTCGAGCTTGCCTGTGGCGTTGTCGGCCGAGTGGATGGACATTTCGTAAAAGCCGTGGTCGGCGGCCAGCCGCGCGGCGGCGAGCTTGGCGCCGTCGTTGAAGGCGCGGGTGGCGTAGCGCCATTCGGCCTGCGCGGCGCGGCGCATGGCAATGTTGCCGCCCGATGCTTGGAATAGGGTGAGCGCGCGGGCGATGGCACCGTCACGCGCCAGCGTCTGTAAATCGCGTGCCGGCGTGGCGGCAGCAGTGTTGCGGGTATTGACGCGGCCGCCGGTTTCTTCGGCAGCCAAGAGGGCGTAGAAATTGCGGCCGCTTTCGGCGGCGCGGCGGTAAAGGTTTTGCGCTTCGCTGCGGTTTCCCTGCGCGGCCAGGCTGCGGCCGAGCCAGTAGAGCCAGGCGGGGTTTTGCCGCAGTTTTTCCGGCATATCGCCGATCACGGAAGCCAGCAGCGGCCAGTCCTGCACGCGCAAGGCCGAGCGGGCATACCATTCGAGCTGTTCGTCGGTGAGCTGTTTGCGCTCGGAGCGGGCGTAGTAGGCGAGGGCGTCGGCGAAGTTTTGGTTTTTGGCCTGACGTAGGCCGAGCACGCCCCAGGCAAAGCCTGCCTGTTCGCGCGTGAGGCTGCCTTCGAGCGCGTTCAGACGGCCTGCCGCCGCTGCGGGCGCTTTCTGCGCCGCCGCGCCGATGACGTCGCGCAACAGGTTTTCCTGCGCGCCCTGTCCGCCGCTGCCCAAGGGGCTGCCGAGGGCGGCGGCGAGGTTGGCTGCGTCGGAGGTTTGGTTGGCGGCAATCAGGCCGCGCACGCGCCGCCATGCGTCGGCGGGATTCAGACGGCCTTGTGCCGCACGTGTTTCCACCAGCGCGGTGCAGCCCTGCGGCAGGCGGCCGGTTTCGCGCACGAGTTCAGCCGCCATGCCGCTGTCGGCGAAGTTTTCCGCGTAGCAGCGCACTTCGCGGCTGCGGCCTTCGGGTTCGAGTTTGGCGTATTCGCTTTGGAAGGTCTGCCAGCTGCCGCGCCGCGCCAGGCTTTTGAGCCATTCGTTGCGAACGTTTTCGCCCATCGCGCTGGCGCTCTGCACGGCGAGGAATTGGGCGGGCTGGATGTCGTCGCCCGCTTTGGCGGCGCGCATCACGCCTTCGTAGCGCGCGTAGTCGTCGAGGGTTTTGGCGGGGCTTTCGCCGCTGCGCACGGTGGGCAGGCCGAAGCCGTTGCCTGCTTGTGCTTCCGGTCCCTGCCTGACGGGTTCGACGGGATGCTCTGTCGTGCAGGCGGCGAGTATCAGGGCGGCAAGGGAGAGGCGGACGGTGTTTCTCATGGCGGTTCTTTCTTTGGCGGAAAACGTTCAGACGGCATGGAGGCCGTCTGAAAGCGCTGTTCCGGCGAATAGGAAAACAGGGCGGATGATAGCAGTTTTACCCCCGCCGCCCAAACAGGGATTTGGGGGATTTGCGTTTGGACGGGCTTTGAAACCGCTTTTGCTTGTATCCCTGCGGGCACAAACGCGTGAATGGTGTTGACGAATGCGAAGCTGCGGCCATCCGCATCGGCAAAAGGCCGTCTGAAAACACGGTTTGCGGGTTTCAGACGGCCTGTCGGTTTTTCAGGCTGCTTTTCCGGCCAACGAACCCTACGGAAGAATATTCACCCGCTCATAAGGGTCGCGGTTATCGATATAGGGATCGTCTTTGCTGTCGCACACGCGGGTTGACACGACGGCGTCGGATTTCATCCGGCCGTTTTCAAACTCGTAAGTTTGCGTCTGCCAACCGGTGTAGCCGCCGTAAGCGTTTTTGGCATTGATTTCAATGCAAACAAGATAATAGGTGCGGGTTTTCAGATAATCCCCCCGTCGCGGTTCCCAGTCTCTCGTAATTTCAAATATTTTTTTCGGCGGCATGGTGATATTGACTTGCGCGCTGCCGGCATCGAGCAGGGTTCTGTTCAGATGTTGCCGGATACGCTGACGGTAGTCTTTCGGATAAATGCCGTAGTCGGCGCTGCGGATGCTTTGCATGCTGATATCGACCATCGAGCTGGCGCAGGCAGCCAAGAGCAGGGACAGGCTGCCGAGCAGGGCGGCGCGGGCGGGAAGTTTCATATTGGTTTCTTGTATGGGGTTGGTGGATGTTTTCAGGCTGCCTTTGACTGTTTTGTACCGTCCTGCCGCGCTCTTACGGCACGATATTGACCTTAAATTTGTTGTAGATGCCGCTGGTGATATAAATTTCGTCCGTGCTGTCGCACATGTCCAGGCCGACCGAGTCGAAAGTGAGCTCTTCCAAAATACCGTTGTAAATGCTGTAGCGTTTGGTCTGCCAGCCGGTGTAGCCGCCGTAGGCATTTTTCGCGTTCACTTCGATGCACACCGCATAGTATGCCCGGCCGTTCAGTTTGTACGGCGCGCGCGAGAGTTGGAACACTTTGCGCGGCGGGGTGGTGAATCTGATTTGCGCGCTGCGGGCGTCGAGCAGGTTGCCGTCCAGCCGTTTGCGGATCAGCTGCTGGTAGTTTTTGGGATAGGGGCCGTAGTCGGCATTGCGCACGGCCTGCATGCTGACGTCAAAGGAGCTGGCGCAGGCGGCCAGGAGCAGGAACAGGCTGCCGAGCAGGGCGGCGCGGGTGGGGAGACTGGTTTTCATATCGGGTTTCCTTTGCTGGTTTGGGGGAAATGTTTTCAGGCTGCCTGAAACGGCAAAACGGTTTTAACTCCGTTGAAGCTTCGCTTTCAGACGGCCTGTTGCTTCTTCAGGCTGCTTTGAGGCCGTCTGAAAGCGGATTTACGGGACGATGTTTACTTTCACGTTACCCATATTGTTTATGCTGATAAAAACCTCGTCTTGGCTCCTGCACACCGCAAAGTCGGTGCCAAAGGAACCGAGGAGTGCCTCGTCTTCAATCCCGCCGTCTACGAACCGGTAGATTTTGGTCTGCCAGCCGGTATAGCCGCCGAAGGTGTTTTTGGCGTTCACTTCTGCGCACACTACGTAATATTGGTTGGTTTTCAACTCTTTGGGTGTTTTTGGCGGATATGTATTTGCCAGAGGATTGTATGTTTGGAACACTTTGTGCGGCGTGCCGATGCGGATTTTCGCGCTGCCGGGGTCGAGCAGGGTGTCGTTGAGGTATTGGCGGATTTGCCGTTGGTAGTTTTTGGGGTAGCTGCCGTAGTTTTCGCTGCGCACGGCCTTCAAGCTGACTTGTGCGGACGGGGGCGTGTAGGCGCAGGCGGCCAGCAGGCAGAGGCTGCCGAGCAGGGCGGCGCGGGTGGGAAGTTTCATATTGGTTTCCTTGTATGGGGTTGGTGGATGTTTTCAGGCTGCTTTAAGGCTGAAGTTCGTCTGAAACCCAATTTCAATAAAGTAAAAATGCCCGAACAAAAATTTCAGACGACCTTCTGCCCATACCGCATCAGTGTCATGCCGCCGACCGCTGCCGCGCAGCCCGCAACCAGAGAAATATGCAAAGGTTCGCCCAAAACCCACGCCGAAGACAACATGCCGAAAATCGGCACGAGCGTAATATACGCCGCTGCGCTGCCTGCGCCCAAAATCTTCACGCCTTCAAAATACCACGCGTAAGCCAATACCGTCGCGCCGATGACCAGCCACGCCAATGCCGTCCAACCGCGTGCATCCATCGCCGCCATCGCCTCAAACGGCAATCCGTCCGTCCACAATGCCACCACCGACAACATCAACGCGCCGATAAGCGAAGTTGCCGTCGTTACCGTCAGCGCGTCTATCCCGCGCAAAACCGCGCGACCGATTAAGGTATAAGCCGCCCAGCAGACCACGCAGCCGAAAATCAGCCACTCCCCCGCCTTGATGCCGCCCGACAATACCGTCAACGGCTGCCCTTGCGTGACCGCCGTTATCGCGCCACAGACCGCCAGCAGCATACCCGCCAAAATCTTTGCGTTTAAACGTTCGCCGAAAAGCCAAGCCGCTAGCAGCAGCGTCAGCACGGGATTCACCGCCACAACCACCGCCGCCTTACCCGCCGGCATTGCCTGCAAACCCAACATAAAAAACACCGCATAGCCGCATACCCCGACGGAAGCGGCTACCGCCAAGCCCAGCCATTGCCGCGCCGACAAAGCCGCCAAAGTCGCAAACCTGCTGCGCGCAAACAACCAGCCCAACAACAAAAACGAAGCCAGTACAAACCGAACCGCCCCGCCCGTCAGCGGCGGCAGCGACTGCCCCAGCATCCGCCCCATCGGCCAAGACGCACCCCACAACACCGCCATCCCCAGCAGTTTCAAATGTACAGAATAACGTTCCATCTCATTCCTTTATCAACAAAGGTCGTCTGAAAACCCGATTCCAAGTTTTCAGACGACCTCAATACCTCTATTCTGCCGCCTTTGATTTGGGCCGGACAACTTTTTTACCCCAGCACAATTCGGGCAGATCAAAAGTGCTCACTACTGTAACTATATCAGGTTTATCCCTATCCCATTTCAGCGCAACACCGTCATTATCAATCGCACAGCCTGGCAAGTTTTTCTGTGTTAATGTCAGCTCAAAGTTTTTTAACTGTTTATTTGAATCAAGAATGACGTTTCCCCAATAAGGTTGATCATTGGAAGCAATATCTGCCTGCCAATACCCGTCACGCTCAGTGCGCGTCACTCGCAAAAAATATAATTTCCCATCCACAAACCACTCAGGCAGGGACACTTCGGCTGATTCGTTTAACGTGCAACTTGATAGGAAATAATCAGCAGGACTGGACGGCATCTTGCCACCTTTAGTCAATGCTTGCCACTCCATCTCTCCGTCACTCCGGCAGGACCACCCTTCCACATCAACCGTCCTGGCTTCCTCGATAGCATTCATCGTCAGTGTTGCTTGATAACCATCTTCAGTCTGGTACGCAGAACGATTCATTCTATTAACTTCCATGCCTTTCCATTCAACAGGGCGAGAAAATGTGACTTCGCTAAAAGTAGAAAAATCAGGCTTTTTCGATATCCCATCCTGAGGAGCTACGGTCAGCTTCGAACCTGCCGGGATTCGTATACCATCAATCACCAACTCCTCTTTAGCCGTTTGATAACTTGAATCATCATACCTTTTAGCTTGCCATGCCTTAACCATAAACATTCCAAACAATGACACCACGATCAAATTGAAAATGATGGCTGAATTCCTAATCAGCGGATTTTTGGATTTAACAATTGCCACAATACTGGCAATCCAAACTATGGCGGCCATAGCCGATATGGCCATGCCAATAAGAATTAAATTCTCCAAAACAAGTATTTTCTTTTCTTTATATTCAGAAAATAGGTCGTCTGAAAACCCGATTTCAAGTTTTCAGACGGCCTTTCAGTGCAGCTGCTGTAAACAGATTACTTGGGCTGCCAAGAATCTTTCAGTGTTACCGTGCGGTTGAACACGGGCTGTTCGGGGCGGTGGTCTTTGCGGTCGGTGACGAAATAGCCCAGTCGCTCGAACTGCCAACGGCTTTCAGCGGGCAGGTTTTTGGCTGCGGGTTCGGCGTAGGCGGTGATTTCTTTGGCCGATTCGGGGTTGAGGAAATCGGTGAACGGCAGGTATTCGCCGTTTTCGCCGCGCACGGCATCGGGACGGGGTTCGGTGAACAGGCGCTCGTACAGCCGCACGGTAACGGGCACGGCGTGTTCGGCGGAGAGCCAGTGAATCACGCCTTTCACTTTACGGCCTTCGGGATTTTTGCCCAAGGTGTCGTAATCCAAGCTGCATTTGAGTTCGACGATGTTGCCGGCGGCATCTTTCACCACTTCGTCGCACTTCATCACATAGCTGTGGCGCAGGCGCACTTCGCCGCCGAGGGTCAGGCGTTTGAAGCCTTTGGGCGGGTTTTCGCTGAAATCGTCGGCTTCGATGTAGAGCGTGGACGAAATCGGCAGTTCGCGGCTGCCCATCTCTTCAATATTCGGATGATAGGGCGCGGTGCGGCTTTCGGCTCGGGCTGCATCGTAGTTGGTAAGCGTTACTTTGAGCGGATTGAGTACGACCATCATGCGCGGGGCGGAGTTTTCCAGTTCTTCGCGAACCGCGCCTTCCAACACGCTCATATCGACGATGTTTTCAGATTTGGAAATACCGGCGCGTTTAGCAAACAGACGCAGGCCTTCGGGGGTGTAGCCGCGTCGGCGCATACCGGAGATGGTGGGCATACGCGGGTCGTCCCAGCCGCTCACATGGCCGTCTGAAACGAGCTGGTTGAGTTTGCGTTTGGACGTGATGGAGTACAGAAGTTCCAAACGGGAGAATTCGTATTGGCGCGGGCGGGTGGCGTGCGGCGCGGGGATGTTGTCGAGCACCCAGTCATACAGCGGGCGGTGGGCTTCAAATTCGAGCGTGCACAGCGAATGGGTGATGCCTTCGATGGCGTCGGAGATGGCGTGGGTGTAGTCGTACATCGGGTAGATGCACCATTTGTCGCCGGTGTTGTGGTGGTGGGCGCGGCGGATGCGGTAAATCACGGGGTCGCGCATATTGACGTTGCCGGAAGCCATGTCGATTTTCAGGCGCAGGGTTTTGCTGCCGTCGGGGAATTCGCCGTTTTTCATGCGCATAAAGAGATCGAGGTTTTCTTCGACGCTGCGCTCGCGGTAGGGGCTGTTTTTGCCCGGCTCGGTAAGCGTGCCGCGATATTCGCGCATTTCTTCGGCGGTCAAATCATCGACATAGGCTTTGCCGTCTTTAATCAGGCCGACGGCATAGTCAAACAGGCGGTCGAAATAGTCGGACGCATAATGCGGCTCACCCGCCCAGTGAAAACCGAGCCACTCGACATCTTCTTTAATCGAATCAACGTATTCCTGGTTTTCTTTTTCGGGATTGGTGTCGTCAAAACGCAGGTTGCACAGGCCGTCGTAAACATAGGCCAGGCCGAAATTCAGACAGATGGATTTGGCATGGCCGATGTGCAGGTAGCCGTTGGGCTCGGGCGGGAAACGGGTTTGGATGGCGGTGTGTTTACCGCTTTTGAGATCGTCTTCGATGATGGTGCGGATGAAGTGGTTGTCGGCGAATTGGTCTTTGTTGAGCATGGTGGGAATTCGGTTTGGTGGTCGTAAAGCTGCGGATTGTACCCGATTTTGTCGGGGCGGGGCATGGATGAGGCCGTCTGAAAACCCTGTCGGTGCGGGCGTTTCAGACGGCCTTTGGGCTATGTTGCGGGCAAGAAAAAACGGAACAAACTGTGTTGTTCCGTTTGCCGTTTCGGGTGTTCAGACGGCCTTTTAGCAACCATTGAGGCCGTCTGAAAGGTCTGCCGCTCAAACGTTTACTGCTTCGGCTTTTTCGTTATATTCGTCGATTTCGTTGAAATTCATATAACGGTAAATCTGGTCGCCCTGTTCGTTGATGATGCCGATATTGGCTTGGTATTCTTCAACGGTGGGGATTTTGCCGAGTTTGGAGCAGATGGCCGCGAGTTCCGCCGAGCCGAGGTAAACGAAGGTGTTTTTGCCCAGGCGGTTGGGGAAGTTGCGGGTGGAGGTAGACATCACGGTGGCGCCTTCGCGTACCTGCGCCTGGTTGCCCATGCACAGCGAGCAGCCGGGCATTTCCATGCGGGCGCCGGCGCGGCCGAGTACGCCGTAGTGGCCTTCGTCTGACAACTCTTTGGCGTCCATTTTGGTGGGCGGCGCCATCCATAGGCGCACGGGGATGTCGCTCTTGCCTTCGAGCAGCTTGGACGCGGCGCGGAAGTGGCCGATGTTGGTCATGCACGAGCCGATGAACACTTCGTCGATCACGGTGCCGGATTTTTCCGACATAAAGCAGACGTCGTCGGGGTCGTTCGGGCAGGCGATGATGGGCTCTTTGATGTCGTCCATGTTGATTTCGATGACGGCGGCGTATTCGGCATCTTTATCGGCTTCGAGCAGCTGCGGGTCGGCCAGCCATTTTTCCATGGCTTTGATGCGGCGCTCGAGCGTGCGCGGGTCTTTGTAGCCGTCAGCAATCATGTTTTTCATCAACACGATATTGGACTGCATATACTCGATAATCGGCTCTTTGTTGAGCTTGACGGTGCAGCCGGCGGCGGAGCGTTCGGCGGAAGCGTCGGTCAATTCAAAGGCTTGTTCGACTTTCAAATCGGGCAGGCCTTCGATTTCGAGAATGCGGCCGGAGAAGATGTTTTTCTTACCGGCTTTAGCCACGGTGAGCAGGCCTTGTTTGATGGCATACAGCGGAATGGCGTTGACCATGTCGCGCAGGGTTACGCCCGGTTGGAGCTTGCCTGAAAAACGCACGAGCACGGACTCGGGCATATCCAGCGGCATCACGCCCGTTGCGGCGGCAAAGGCCACCAAACCCGAGCCTGCAGGGAAGGAGATGCCGATGGGGAAACGGGTGTGCGAGTCGCCGCCGGTGCCGACGGTATCGGGCAAGAGCAGGCGGTTGAGCCAGGAGTGGATCACGCCGTCGCCCGGGCGCAAGGCCACGCCGCCGCGCGTGGAGATAAACTCGGGCAGCTCTTTGTGGGTTTTCACGTCAACGGGTTTCGGATAGGCGGCGGTGTGGCAGAACGATTGCATCACCATGTCGGCGGAGAAACCCAGGCAGGCGAGGTCTTTGAGTTCGTCGCGCGTCATCGGGCCGGTGGTGTCCTGCGAGCCTACTGTAGTCATGCGCGGTTCGCAGTAAGTGCCGGGGCGCACGCCTTGGCCTTCGGGCAAACCGCAGGCGCGGCCGACCATTTTCTGCGCCAGCGTGAAACCGGCATTGCTCTCGGCCGGTGCTTTGGGCAGGCGGAATTTGTCGGATGCGGGCAGGCCGAGTGCTTCGCGGGCTTTGGCGGTCAGGCCGCGGCCGATAATCAGGTTGATGCGACCGCCGGCCTGCACTTCGTCGAGCAACACTTCCGATTTCAGGGCAAATTCGGCCACGGTTTCGCCGTTTTTCACGATTTTGCCTTCGTAGGGCAGAATATCGACCACGTCGCCCATTTTCAGCGCGGAGACGTCCACTTCAATCGGCAGCGCGCCCGAGTCTTCCTGCGTGTTGAAGAAAATCGGCGCGATTTTGCCGCCGAGACACACGCCGCCGAAGCGTTTGTTCGGCACAAACGGGATGTCCTGGCCGGTGTGCCAGATGACGGAGTTGGTGGCGGATTTGCGCGAAGAGCCGGTGCCGACCACGTCGCCGACGTAGGCAACGGGATGGCCTTTGGTTTTGAGCTCTTCCAAAAGCTTGATCGGGCCGACTTCGCCCGGTTTGTCGGGATTGATGCCCTCGCGCGGGTTTTTCAGCATCGCCAGCGCGTGCAGCGGAATATCGGGGCGGCTCCACGCATCGGGTGCGGGGGAAAGATCGTCGGTATTGGTTTCGCCGTCGACTTTAAATACGGTAACAGTGATTTTTTCCGGCACTTTTTCGCGCGCGGTAAACCATTCGGCATCCGCCCACGACTGCAATACTTCTTTGGCGTGGACGTTGCCTTTTTCGGCTTTTTCCTGCACATCGTGGAAGGAATCAAACATCAGCAGCGTGTGTTTCAAACCTTCGGCGGCGATGGGGGCGAGCTTGTCGTTGTCCAGAAGCTCGATCAGGGGATGGATGTTGTAGCCGCCGAGCATGGTACCCAGAAGCTCGGTGGCGTATTCGGGGGAAATCAGCGGGCTTGCGACGCTGCCTTCGGCAACTGCGGCAAGAAAAGAGGCTTTGACTTTGGACGCGTCGTCCACGCCGGGCGGTACGCGGTGGGCGAGCAGATCGACCAAAAACTGATGGTCTTCGCCGGCGGGCGGGTTTTTCAGCAGTTCCACCAGATCGGCGGTTTGCTGGGCGGAGAGGGGCAGGGCGGGGATGCCCAGAGCGGCGCGCTCGGCGGCGGCTTTGCGGTAAGTTTCTAACATAATATTGTTCCTTGGCTGTTTTTCTTCTGAAACACTGCAAATGTAGTTTGCAGTAGTGGCCGAACTATAAACCAATTCCCGATAAATAGGAATACGAAGGGCAGGGGGTTTTACAGTGTGAAAAGGATTGTGATAAATAAATGCAATGAGGCCGTCTGAAACGCGGGAAAGCCTTACTCTTTCTGCGTTTTCAGACGGCCTTTGCACCGCGTTTCCGCTGCCTGACGCGGGCGGCGGTTCGATATTAACGGATGCTTGTGTTCAGGGTGTGGACGACGGCGTTCGCGCCGGCGGCTTCGGCCAGTTTGCGTAGGATTTCCTGCGGCATGTCGCTGTGGTGCAGGCGGGTGATGTTGGCGAGCACGGGCAGGCGGCAGAGGCGGCGGGCGCGGACGAGGGCGTCGGTGTCGAGGCGGTGGGGGTGGCGCGGCGAGAAGCTGAGCGTGCCGCTTTCGCCGAGGATGATTTGGTGGTTGCCTTTGAGGGCGATGTGTTCGGCAGCGGTGAGCCATTCGTCGGTGCTGTGGTGTTTGTCTTTGCACAGCACGAGCGGGGTGTTCAGACGGCCTATTTCGTCCTGCAGGGCGCGGTTGGCCATCAGTTCGCCGCCGAGATAGAGGATGTCGGCTTCGGCCTGCAGGGCAGCTTCGATTTGACGCACGTCGCGGATGCGCACCAGCACGGGGCGGCCTGCGGCATGGTTGGCGGCGGTGTTCCCGCGCAGCAGGCGGATTTGTTCTTTTTCGTTCGGCGGCTGTTGCTCGGCGTAGGGGTTGTCGGGCAGGCGGAAGGGGTCGAGAAAGAGTGCGTCGGCGTCGGTGCGGTCGGGCAGGGCGGTGACGGACAGGATTTTCGCGCCGCCGAAAGCAACGCCGCGCACGGTAATCACGCTGTCTTCGGCCTGTGTTTCGCGGCTGATGATGCGCCAGTTGGAGAGCACGCGGATGGCGCGTTCGACGTGGGGCAGGGCTTCGATTTCCTGCACTTGGAACACGCGCTCGTCGCCCACCGCGCCGATGATGGTGCGCTCGTCGCCGCGCGAAACGTGTTCGCGCAGGCCTTTGCTGCGGATAAAGTCGGTAACGGCGGCCACGGCTTCGGCGGGCGCGTGTTTGTGCATCACGATAATCATGGTTCGGCTGCTCCTGCTGCGGATAAGGCGGGCGATGGTAGCACAGGATGGGCAGGTCGTCTGAAAGCGGAGTCGAACCGCCGCCTTCGTCCTTTTCAGACGGCCTTATGCGGCAGACAGGCGGGTTTCTGTCTTTTCAGACGGCCTTTCGTGCCGCCGCAGCGACGGAAAGGCCGTCTGAAAAGGGCGGGGCGCAATCTGCTATACTCCGCCGCTGTTTTTTGCACCATCGGCACGGGATATGAAACGTCTGCAATCGGGTAAATTTTGGATGAAACTCATCAGCGGCGGCACGCTGTTGTTTGTGCTGGCTTTTGCGGTGAAACATATCCTGCTTTCTTGGCTTTTTTCGCCGGAAAACCTGCGGCGTGCGGCCGACGAAGCGGTGGCCGGAACGGGGCGGCGCGTGCGTTTCGTCGAAAACGGCGTTTCCGCCGCCATTTTTCCGCGTCCGACGGTGACGCTCAAACAGGTCGAGCTGACGCAGCCCGACGGCGCGGGTACGCAGATGCGTGCCGAAGAAATGCGCGTGGGCATCGGCTGGGCAAGCCTGTTCGGCGAACCGAGGATAGAAAAATGGGTATTCGTCCGCCCCGTCGTTTCCCTGGCGCGCGACGCGGCGGGCGAATGGAACGTGCGCGACCTACTGGAAAAACAGAGCGGGACGGCAGTCGACCGTATCATCGTCGAAGGCGGCCGCGTGCTGATTGACACGCCGCAGCACCGCCATGTTCTCGAAGACGTCGGCTTCAACATCAACAATGCCGACGACGAACAAACCCAAATCAAGGCAGACGGCCGTCTGAAAACCCCGCTGTGGGAAAACGAAGCGCAATGGAAACTGCAAGGCGTGCTCCACCGCAGCGGCGGCAGCTGGCAGATACCCGAAATGGCGCTCACCGGCAGCAGCCGCTACCACGACGCCGAACTCGTCTTCCGTTTCGCCGCCGACGCCCTCTGGCAGCGGCGCGACCGCAACATCCGTTTCGCCCAGGCCGGTTTGCAGCTCGACATCCCCGCCTACAAACTCCACCTGAACGCCGAAGCCCCTGCCGTCGACGCCGCCGACGGTAGGCTGTCTGCCCGCGCCGCCAATGCCGTGCTCACCGCACAATGGGACGATGCGCAGTGGGACGCCACCCTCTCGGCCAAAGACATCGCCCTGCGCCCCGGCTCGCTGGCCGTCGAACAGGTGCAGCTCAACGGCAGCCGCAAAACTGCCGCTACGCAAACCGCCTTCACACTCGACACCGCCGTCAACCGCAGCGGCGCCGACTGGGTGCTGCCTGCCCTCAAACTCACCACCCGCCTCGACAACCTCACCGGCAACCCCCGTCCCCGCCTCGTCAGCGAACTCGACGGCTCGTGGACATACCGCAACGGCTCTTGGGAAGGCCGTCTGAAAGGACAGCTCGACCGCGAAGCCCTCGCCCTCAAAGCCGCCTACACCCCCACCGCCGACAAACAGCCCGCCCGCCTCAATGCCGACCTGCGCCTCGACAAACTCTCCCTGTCTCCCTATCTCGAAAGCCTGCCCGCCGACAGCGCCGCCGCCTACCCCGCCTGGCTGCAAAAACCCGGTGCGCCCGAAATCGAAGCCGACATCGCCGTCAAAACCCTGCAATCGCCCAATCTCGAAATCAACAACCTCACCACCCGCCTGCAAGCCGACCGCGAACGCATCGTCCTGCCCGATTTCAGCGCCGAACTCTACAACGGCGTGATGGAAGGCGGCATCAGCATGGCCGCCACCACCCCGCCCACCTACCGCCTGCAACAATACGCCCGCAACATCAACATCCGCCCCCTCATGCAGGATCTCTTCCGCTACGGCAACATCAGCGGCCGCGGCGACGCCGAAATCGACCTCACCGCCCAAGGTACAGGCCGCGCCGGCCTCACACGCACCCTCTCCGGCACCCTCGAACTCAACCTCAGCAAAGGCGCATGGCACGGCGTCAACCTCAACCGCGCGCTGCAAAACCTCCTCGGCAGCCAGGCCGTGCAAACCGACGGCAACTCCGCCACCCCCTTCGAGCGCTTCACCATGAGCAGCAGTATCGGCAAAGGCATCAGCCGCCACGACAAAGCCGAGCTTTATTCCGACACCTTCCGCATCGAACTCACCGGCGCCACCGACTTCAACACCATGACCCTCAACGAGCGCCTCAAACTCTACCCCGCAGGCGGGCAGGGCACACCCGTCCCCCTCATCATCCGCGGCAAACCCGACAACCTCTCCGTTACACTCGACTACAAAGGCCTCACCGAAGGGCTGGCGAGCGCCGAAGAAAAACAGCAGGCACTCGAACGCGCCATCCGCGAACAATGGCAGTGGCTCAACAACGCCAAACCCGCCGCCCCGCCCGCAAACGCCAAACCGTAAACACAAAAAGGCCGTCTGAAAGCCCCGTTTCTCCGCTTTCAGACGGCCTTAGCCTGTCAGACAGACTGTTTTCGTTAACTGTGTCGGCCGAAGCAGACAGCCTTCAAGGCCGTCTGAAAAGCCGTTCCACCCAAAGAAAGGGCTCCCCCATGCCCAAAAAGAAAACCACCCTCCCCAAAAACTTCCGCGAACTCTGCCAAGCAGGCGATCTTGCCGCCCTGCAAGCCGTGTATGACGACACCGACATCAACGCCGTCGAGCGCACCATAGGGAAATCGCATCCGCTGGCGATGAGCGGAACCCCGCCCGCCTTCATGCAATGGCTGATCGACCACGGCGCGGATGTTAATTTCCAACGCACCGCCGACGACAGCCCGCCGCTCTATCATCAAGTCCAAGCATGCAACGCCGAACACGCCGCCGTGCTGCTGCAAAACGGCGCAAACGCCAGTTACACCAACGAGTTCGGCAACTCCATTCTCCATTTCGCCCGCACCGCGCCGCTGGTCAAACTGCTGCTGGCGCACGGTGCCAACCCCGCCGCCAAAAACCGGCGCGGGCAAACCCCGTTTGACAGCCTGTTGGATACCGCCCCGCTCTCCGACAGAATTGCCGACATGATTGCCTGCACCGAAATCTATTTGCAGGCCGGCATGACCATCACCGAACAGCAGCGCGAGCAGGTGGCATGGTCGCGCGACCATTACGACGAACACATGGAACGCTTTGAAGTCCCACACACACCCGAAGGCTACGCCGCCCTGCGCCGCCTGTGCGAAATGTTCGGAGTTGCCCCCGAACCCGTGTGCGAAGAGCCGCAGCCCATACCCACCGCCCCGATTGTGCTTGCAGGCGATACGCTGTGGGACAAATACATCAACGGCTGGGACGCACTCGTGCCGCCATCGGGACGTGCCGCCACCGTGCAGGGCGAAATCATCCGCATCGCAGGGCGCATCCGCGACGAACTGCTGCGCAACGCCATGGGCAACTGGGGCAGGGAACACCGCAAAATGATCAACAGCTTCCCCAAATACGCCAAACTCGGCACGCCCCTTGCCGCCGACGCACTCGCCGAAATCGCCGCCATCCAAAAAGGCATCCTCGGCGACGACGGCACGCTCTCCCAACGCCTGTGCGAACTCGCCGCGCAATGGGTGGCGCAAAACCCCGCGCCGATAGCCTTGGGCGAAACGGCGTATAAAATCTGAACGAAGGCAGCCTGAAACGCCGCCTCCCGTTTTGGCTTCGCTGAATCCTACGGCTTTCAGACGGCCTCGGAGGCCGTCTGAAAGCCAGCCCCCACAACCAAACCCCATCCCCCAACCAAAGGAAACCTCATGAAAAAAACCGCCCTGATGTTCGCCGCCCTGTTTGCCGCATCCGCCGCCTGCGCCGCCGACAATGCGCCTGCCACACGCGGCATCGTCAGTCAAACCGAACAGCTTCCCGCCGGACAAACCATCACCGCCGCCGCCCGCCTTGCCGCCGGTAAAACCTACCGCATCAGCGGTAGCTGCGGCAAACACTGCGGCAAACTGCGCCTGCAACTGTTCAACAGCAGCGCGCATGTCGATCTGTATGACGAAGACACCCGCCACGGCGCGCTTGTGGGCGAACAGAGCGGCTTGAAAAACCCCGGCCTGAATTGGACGGCAGCCGCAGACGCCGACTACACCGCCGTGCTCACCGTAACAGAATGCGCCGCTGCCGCCTGCACTGCCACCTTGGACATCTCCGAAAGCAAGGGGGCGAAACCTTAAAGGCAGTTTTTACTTTGCCGAAACCGCGCTTTCAGAAACGTCGTTCCCGCGTTTATGCCCCGCAGGAGTATAGGTGGGAACGGCCTCCCGCAAACCCACCCCGAAAACCCGAAACCATGCACCCCGTTCCCGCCGCCGTCCTCCGCGCCCTACCCGCCGTCGTCCTCCGCGCCCGCCGCATCGAAACCGCCCTCAGCGGCGGGCTTGATTCCGTCGTCCTGCTGAACATCCTCGCGCAGCTCAAAGGCAGCCTGAACGCCGAACTGACCGCCGTCCACGTCCACCACGGCCTGCACGCCGATGCCGACGGCTGGCTCGATTTCTGCCGCAGCTACTGCGCACGCCTCGGCATCCCCCTGCGCGTCGAAAAAGTTACCGTCCGCCCCGCAGGA
Organism: Neisseria sp. WLZKY-1; assembly: GCF_046546535.1. Lineage (NCBI taxonomy): Bacteria > Pseudomonadati > Pseudomonadota > Betaproteobacteria > Neisseriales > Neisseriaceae > Neisseria > Neisseria sp. WLZKY-1. Next base: position 50,035 of record NZ_JBKGTW010000007.1, on the reverse strand, counting down.
CGAGGCATCGAAGCCGCCGCCCGCGAAGCGCGTTACCAAGCCTTCGCCCGCAGCAGCGCCGACATCCTCGCCGCCGCCCACCACGCCGACGACCAAACCGAAACCTTCTTCCTCGCCGCCCTGCGCGGCGGCGGCCTGCGCGCCCTTGCCGCCATGCCCGAACTGCGCCCCCTTGCCGAAAACCCCGCCGTGCACATCTGGCGGCCGCTTCTGCCCTACAGCCGCGACGAACTGGCCGCCTACGCCGCCGAACACCGCCTCGACTACATCACCGACCCCGCCAACGCCGACCCCGCCTATCTGCGCAACCGCCTGCGCCACGACGGCCTGCCCCGCCTGCGGCAGATACAGCCGCAGCTGGATGCCCACATCCGCGCCGCCGTCGCCCTGTTGCAGGACGAATTGGCCGTATTGCAGGAAACCGCCGACGCCGACTGGCAGGCCGTGCACGACGCCCACGGCTTCAACACCGCCGCCTGGCGGCAGCTCACCCCCGCCCGCCGCCGCCAAACCGCCCGCCGCCTGCTGCTTGAAACGGGCGGCAGCCTGAAAAACCAAGCCTTCCTCGCCGACTTCTGCCGCGTGTTAGACCAAATCGGCACAGGCGAAGCGCAATGGCCTCTGTCCGATCACACCCTCATCGCCAGCCGAAACCGCCTGTTCCTCCTGCCGCAAGACTGGCAGCGGCAATACACCCCCGCCGCACGGCAGGGCAGCCTGAAAGACCTGCAGGCCGCAGGCTGGCAGCTCCGCCCCGCCCGCCACGGCTTGCCGCGCGAGCTGCTAAACCAAACCCTGCGCATCCGCCCGATAGAAAAAGGCGACCTGCTGCACACCCCCGCCGGCCGCAAACCGCCCAAACAAATCCTGCACGAACACCGCATCCCCCCCTTCATCCGCCCCTGCTGGCCGCTGATCGCCGACGAAAACAACCGCCCCCTCGCCCTCGCCAACCTGCGCGCCGACAGCCGCCACACCGTTTCAGACGGCCTGCTGCCCTGTCTGCCGGATTACGATAAATTTCTGATGAAAGAGTAGGGCGGAAGGCTGTTTCCTGTACGGGAGTGATGGTTCTGAAATCGGGATGATCTGGGATGAATCTTAATCGGATAACAGCGTCCCCTCCCCCGCTTGTACCCCGTTGGAGCATATAGTAAGCCAAAATAAAAAATATACGGCGTTAGCTCGCCTTGCCGTACTACTTGTACTGTCTGCGGCTCGCTGCCTTGTATCTTTTTTATTTTGACTCACTATAAATGGGGGAGGGTTAGGGTGGGGGTTGATACCGCTGCGGCAACTTTGCAGGGCATTGGCGCGAATAAAAAAGGCCGTCTGAAACCCCAAAATTGGGTTTTCAGACGGCCTTTCGTGACGGCAGCGGCTCAGGATTCGAGTATGGCGAGCTCGAAGCGGTTGCCGAAGATTTCGACGAAGCCCGCCATCACGCGTTCGGGGTCGGTAACGGCGGGGTCGTAGGTGATACGGGCGTTTTGGCCGTCCAGATCGGCTTCGGCGGCGGTGACGCCGTCAACCGACGAGAAGGCGCGGTTGACTTTGGCAACGCAGTTGGGGCAGTGCATGCCGCGGACGGCGGCGAGCATGGTTTTTGAGGTCATGGCGGGTTTCCTTGTGTGAACGTCCTTGCGGACAAAAAGCCTGCGGGGCAGGCGCTTGGGACGGCCGTTTCAGACGGCCTATACTTCCAAATCGTCGCTCAGGTAGACGCGGCTGCCGTTGTCGTGCGGCATCAGCAGGTTCATCAAAAGCGCGGCGCAGCCGCCCATGCAGATGGGGTTTTGGAACAGCTCTTTGAGCGGCAGCAGGGCAAAGACTTCGGGTTTGAAGCTCACGCCCAGGCCGAGGCCGATGGCAGTGGCGGCGATAACGGTTTCGCGGCGGTTGATGCCGCGGCTCATCAGGATGCGCACGCCGGCCACGGTAATCAGGCCGAACATCAGCACCATCGCGCCGCCGATAACGGGGCTGGGGATGGTGGTGAAGGCGCGGCCAACGACGGGAAACAGCCCCAGCAGCACCAAAATCGCGGCGATGTAGCGGCCGACGTGGCGCGAGGCGACGCCCGTCATTTGGATCACGCCGTTGTTTTGCGCGAAGGTGGTCAGCGGCAGTGAGCCCAGCGCGGTGGCAATCACCGACACCAGCCCGTCGGCCAGCACACCGCCGCGCAGGCGGCTGCGGAAGGCTTCGCCTTCGTAGTCTTCGCCCGACACCATGGCCGTGGCGGTCAGGTCGCCCACTGCTTCGAAAATGCTCAGAAGGTAAACCAGCGCGGCCACCATAAACGGCGCTGGTTGGAAATCGAAGCCGTATTTGAAGGGCACGGGCAGGGTGAGGGTGGGGAGATTGTCCAGCACGGAAAAATCGACCATGCCCAAATACAGCGCCACCGCGTAGCCCGCAATCATGCCCACGGCGATGCCGCTCATGCGCAGCAGCGGGTTTTTCAGGCAGTTGAACACCAGCACCACGGCCAGCACGAAGGAGGCGAGGCCGATGTTTTGCAGCGAGCCGAAGGTGCCGTTGCCCTGTGCCGCGAAGCCGCCGCCGAACTCGGTAATCGCCACACTGATAAGGCTCAAACCGATCATCATCACCACCACGCCGCTGACGGTGGGCGTAATCACTTTTTTCAGATAGGGCAGCAGCCAGGCCGAACCGGCCACGATAAACGCCCCCGCAAAAGCAATGCCCATCAGCGCCGACATCATCGCGTTTTCGTCCATGCCCTGCGCCTTCATGCCGCTGCCCAGCGCAATCATCACGCCGACGAAGGAAAAGTTGACCGACTGGATGGACAAGAGCCCCGAGCCGACCGGCCCGAAGCGGCTGACCTGCAAAAACGTGCCGATGCCCGAGGCCACCATCGCCATCGACACCAGATACGAAGTCATTTCCGGCGGCAGATTGAGCGCGCTGCCGACAATCAGCGCGGGCGTAATCATCGGCACGAAAATGGCGAGCAGGTGGGTGACGGCGCTCAAAAGCGCATTGGCAAAAGGCGGCCTGTCTTCGAGGCGGTAGACCAGATCGGCGGGCTGCTGTGGGGTGGGGGCGGACATATCGTGCTTTCGTGTGTGCGGGAAAACCGCAGCGGCAGAGGGCGGCTGCGGGAAAAGGGCGGCATTATAAAGCGGAGGCGCACCGCCTGAAAGCGGCGCAAAGGCCGTCTGAAAGAATCGAAAACGGGTTTTGATTTTGTTGAAGCTCCGCTTTTAGACGGCCTTCGGGTATCCGCGCGGATTGTGTGCCGCAGGTGCGCGGGCGTTTTACGGAGCTGCTGCGCAGGTTGTTGTGACATCAAAAAACCGCGTGCGTTGCTGCGCAACACACCTTACTGGTGGCGGAAAAGCCGTCTGAAAGCCCTTGCGGGTTTCAGACGGCCTTCGGATATTCGTGCGGATCGTGTGCTGCAGGTGCATAGTCGATTTGCGGGGCTGCTGCGCAGGTTGTCGGGGCATCAAAAAACTGCGTGCGTTACTGCGCAACACACCCTACTGGTGGCGGAAAGGCCGTCTGAAAGCGCTTGCAGGGTTTCAGACGGCCTGTTGTTGCCGTGTCAGCGGGATTGTTTGTCCGTTTTCTTTTTGCGTGCGGCGGTTTTGCCGCTGCCGCGCGGTTTGCGGGTTTTGCCTTTTTCCTTTTTATCGGATGCATCGTCCGCCGTCGTTTTGCTTGGCGCGGCAGGGGCGCTGTCGGCGCGGCCGGAGACGAGGGTGATTTTGCCGTTGACGGTGGCGAGCACGCGGGCTTGGGTTGGCTGTGCGGCGGGTGCCGGGCTGTCGGAAGATGCTTTTCGGCTGTTTTCAGACGGCCTTTCCTGCGGTGCTGCCGTTTGCGGGGCGGCGGCTTCGCTGTTTTTCCCGCCGCGCTTGCGTTTGCGGCTTTTGGTGGGGGCGTCTTGCTGCTGTTTTGACTCTGTTAAAGCTGTGCTTTCAGACGGCCTTTCCTGAGGTGCTGCTGTTTGCGGGGCGGCTGCGGCTTCGGCCTTTTTCCCGCTGCGCTTGCGTTTGCGGCTTTTGGCGGGGGTGTCTTGCTGCTGTTTTGATTCTGTTGAAGCTGTGCTTTCAGACGGCCTGTTCTGCGGCGCTGCGGGCTGCGCGGCTGTTTCGGTTTTTTGTCTACCGCGTTGGCGTTTTCCTTCGCCGCCGCTGATAAGGGCGAGGTCGATTTTGCTGGTGTCAAGGTCGGCGCGGGTGACGCGGACGGTGACACGTCCGCCCATTTCAAAGCGGATGCCGCTGCGTTCGCCTTCGATGCGCATGACTTCGGGGCGGTAGTGGAAGTAGTCGGCGCCCAGGTCGCTGATGTGCACCATGCCTTCGATGTGGATGTCGTCGAGGGTGACGAAGAGGCCGAAGTTGGCCATGCCGGTGATGCGGCCGTCGAAGGTTTCGCCGACTTTGTCGCGCATGTAGTAGGTTTTGAGCCAGTTTTCGACGTCGCGGGAGGCGTCGTCGGCGCGGCGCTCGCAGGCGGATGTGTGCACGCCCGCTTCGTTCCATGATTCGGGGGCGTAGGCGCCGCCTTCGAGCACGGCTTTGATGGCGCGGTGCACCATGAGGTCGGGATAGCGGCGGATGGGGGAGGTGAAGTGGGCGTAATGCTCGTAGGCGAGGCCGAAGTGGCCTTGGTTTTCGGCTTCGTATACGGCCTGCTGCATGGAGCGCAGGAGCATGGTTTGGATGAGTTCGCGGTCGGGTCGGCCGCTGATTTTTTCAGCAAGCTCGGCGTAGTGTTTTGGGGTGGGTTTGTCGCCGCCGCCGAGACTGAGGCCGAGCAGGGCGAGTTGTTCGCGCAGAGCGGCGAGTTTTTCGGGGGTGGGACCGAGATGGTTGCGAAAGAGGCCGCGGTGTTTGTTTTTGATGAGGAAGTCGGCGGCGCAGACGTTGGCGGCCAGCATGCATTCTTCGATGAGTTTGTGCGCGTCGTTGCGGATAACGGGGACGATGCGCTCGATTTTGCCGTGGTCGTCAAACAGCATTTGCGTTTCGACGGTTTCAAACTCCATCGCGCCGCGCTGCGCGCGTTTTTTGTGCAGGATTTGGAAGAGTTTGTAGAGGGTTTCGATTTGGGTTTTGTGGGGGTAGTCGCCGCCCGCTTCGAGGTATTGCCAGACTTGGTCGTAGGTGAGGCGTGCGTGCGAGCGCATCACGGCGGGGTAGAAGCGGTATTCTTTGATGTTGCCGGCGTAGGTGACGGTCATGTCGCACACCATGCACAGGCGCTCGACCTCGGGATTGAGGGAGCAGATGCCGTTGGAAAGGTTTTCCGGCAGCATGGGGATGACGCGGCGCGGGAAGTAGACGCTGGTGGCGCGTTCGTAGGCGTCGCGGTCGATGGGTTCGCCCGGGCGGACGTAGTGGCTGACGTCGGCGATGGCGACGACCAGGCGGTAGTTGCGGCCTTGTTTTTCGGCGTAAACGGCGTCGTCGAAGTCGCGGGCGGTGGCGCCGTCGATGGTGATCAGCGGCAGTTTGCGCAGGTCTTCGCGGCCTTTGCGCTCGGCGGGGCGGACTTTGTCGGGGATTTTGGCGGCGGCTTGGGCGCAGGCGGCGGAAAATTCGTGCGGCAGGCGGTGTTTGCGCACGGCGATTTCGATTTCCATGCCGCTGTCGGCGTAATCGCCCAGCACTTCGGTGAGGCGGGCGACGGCGGGCTGGTGGTTGTGCGGGTAGCTTTCGATGCGGGCGGCGACGACTTGTCCCTGTTGTGGGGAGAGGGCGGCGACGGAATCGGGTTCGAGCAGGATGGCGCGGTTGAGACGCTTGTCTTCGGGCTCCATGATGGCGACGCCGTGGTCGAGATAGAAGCGGCCGACGACGTCGGTTTGCGCGCGTTCGATGATGTCGAGCACTTCGCCTTCCTGGCGGCCGCGGCGGTCGGTGCCGGCGGGGCGGACGGTGACGATGTCGCCGTGCATCAGGTTGCGCATCTGCCGTTCGTATAAAACGAAATCGGCCTGTTTGGGCAGCTTGTCGACGGGTACGGCAAAACCGAAGCCGTCTTTGTGCGCTTCGATGCGGCATTTGACCAGCTCCAGTTTCTGCCCCGCGCACACCGCGCCGCGGCGGTTGATGAGAATCTGCCCGTCGCGCGCCATCGCTTTCAGACGGCGTTCGAAAAATTCGTATTCCGCTTCGCTGATGGAGAGTTTTTCCGCCAGCGCGGGCATGGATAGCGGCACGCCCTCGTTTTCCAATATTTCGATAATCCATTCGCGGCTGGGCAGGGGGAATTCGTAGCGCTGCTGCTCGCGTGCCAAAAACGGGTCTTTTTCCCGAAGGCTTAAAGGTTTAGCTTTTTTCTTCATTTTTCTGATTGACATTCCTTAATGGGGATATATAATGCGCCCTTTCGGTCGGGCGTTACTTTAACGCAAGACGGATATTAAAGCAAAGCCCGGGTGGCGGAATTGGTAGACGCGCCAGCTTCAGGTGCTGGTATCCTCACGGGTGTGGAAGTTCGAGTCTTCTCCCGGGCACCAAACACTTTGCTTTGAAACGATGCTGTAAAAATTCGGATTGCCCAGGTGGCGGAATTGGTAGACGCGCCAGCTTCAGGTGCTGGTATCCTCACGGGTGTGGAAGTTCGAGTCTTCTCCTGGGCACCAAAAATAAAACAGCATGACAATGTAAAAACGAAAACAAAGCCGCATAAAGCGGTTTTTATTTTGCCCGCGTTTTGCGGGCGTTTTTGTTTACCGCGTGTGGCGGACGGGATGCACGAGGCCGTCTGAAAGGTTCGGGTTGGTTGAAACCGGGCTTTCAGACGGCCTTTTTGCGTTGTTTGTTCAACGCTCTTGTGATGCGCAGGCGCGTTGTTTTTGCGCGGCGTGCGGCGGGTCGAGCCACGGGAGGTTGAGGCTGTTGAGGGCGGCGTGCCATTGCGGCAGCAGGGCTTCGAGGCCGTCTGAAACCTGTTTGTCGGCCGTATCCTGCTGCAAGAGCTGGACGATGGCGCCGCCTTGCGCGGCGGCGGCGAGGGCGGCGGTTTGGCGCAGGATGCCGCGGTCGGGCACGGTGTGGGCGCGGATGCCAATCAGCAGGCGGACGGGTTGGGCGGCGAGGCGTTCGCGCAGGGCGGCTGCGGCGTCGCGGCTGTCGGCGCAGCCCTGGTCGAGCCAGTCTTGGCCGAGGACGTTTTTGTACCAGCCTTTGTCGGGCCATTCGGTTTCGAGCGTCACCGCCCATTTGGCCGCGCCGTTGTCGGCGGTGATGTCGGGCAGGGGAGCGGGCGCGGGTTCGCCGCCCTTGTCGGCGTCGGTGATGGCGCTTTGCCACTGGCGGATGATGTTTTGGTAATACGGTTTGTCGAGCGGCAGGGTTTCGGCGGCGCGGCGCAGGAGGAGGGTGCAGGCTGCCCAGGCGGCCAGGCGCGGCAGGATGCCGTAGCAGAGGATGCTGCCGATCAGCAGTCCTGACCAGGCGCGGGCGTGGGCGGCGTTGCCGTTCAGACGGCCTTGCAGCACGGCGGCATCGTCGGGCACAGGGAAACCGAGTGCGGCGGGCAGTTTGGCGAGGGCGGCGACAGTCTGTACCAGCGCGCCGTTGTCGAGCAGGGTGCTTTCCCAGTTGAAGGTGTACTGTCGCACGGTGAGCAGCAGCAGGATGCAGACGAGCATGCCGGCGAGGGTGCAGAGCCAGAGGCTGTGCGAGGCGGCGCCGATGCGCCAGCGCACGGCGGGTTTGCGCCATTCGTCTGCGTAAAGCCGCAATACGGCCTGGTTGATGCTGTCGCGGCCGCGCAGCCAGGTGGAGGGGCTGGAAACGGGCAGCAGGGTTTTGACGCGCAAAAAGACGGTTGCGGCGAGCCAGACGGCGAGCATGACGGTGTTGGTACCGAGCACGCCGGCGAGGATGAGGAAGAAGTTGAGGCCTTTTTCGTCCATCAGGACGAAGGTGGCGGAGAAGGCGGCAGAAAAGAGGGCGGTGGCGGCCACAACCCACAGCCAGAATACGCCTTGGCGGTTGCGTTGCAGGGCGTCGGCGAGGCGGCCGTCGCGGTCGGCCAGTTCGGCGCGGCGCAGCAGGCGCTCTTCCGTGCCGAGGCTGCTGTGGCGCAGGGATTCGGTAATCGGGGCGGGGTCGGCGGCGAAGAGGTGGCCGCTTTCTTCGAGAAGGCGGACGAGTTCGGCAAGTTGGCGGCGGGGGTCGAGCAGCATGGCGGTGCGGGCGGACAGAGGCCGTCTGAAAAGGCGTGGCGGCGCTTTCAGACGGCCTTGGGGCTGTTGACATTCGGCTTGCGGGACGGTTTTTTGCCAAAAATACTGCCGCGAGGCCGGTTGTCAACAGCCCCTGAGGTTAGAGATAGAATTTTTCGAGGACGTTGAGTTTGTCGTCGAGTTTGTACACCAACGGCTGGCCGGTGGGGATTTCGACGGACATGATGTCGTTGTCGCCGATGCCTTCGATGTGTTTGACGAGGGCGCGCAGGGAGTTACCGTGGGCGGCGACGAGGACGCGTTTGCCGCCCAAGACGGCGGGGGCGATGCGGTCGTGCCACACGGGCAGGACGCGTTCGAGGGTGGTTTTGAGGTTTTCGCCGTCGGGGATGATGTCGGCGGGCAGGTGGGCGTAGCGCGGGTCTTTGCGGGCGGAGAATTCGTCGTCGGCATCGAGCAGGGGCGGCAGGGTGTCGTAGCTTCTGCGCCAGATGCGCACTTGTTCGTCGCCGTATTGTTCGGCGGTTTGTTTTTTATCGAGTCCCTGCAAACGACCGTAGTGGCGCTCGTTCAGCCGCCATGTTTTGATTTGCGGAACGTAGAGCTGGTCGGATTCTTCGAGGACGATGTTGCAGGTTTTGATGGCGCGGGTGAGGACGGAGGTGAAGGCGAGGTCGAAGCGGTAGCCCTGTTCTTTGAGTTTGCGTCCGGCGGCCTGCGCTTCGGCGACGCCCTGTTCGCTGAGGTTGACGTCGCGCCAGCCGGTGAAGAGGTTTTTGGCGTTCCATTGGCTTTGGCCGTGGCGGATGAAGACGAGTTCCATGGTTTGCTCCTTTGGGTGTTTTGCGGTTTCCGGTTGGGGGAAGGCCGTCTGAAAGGGTTTTCAGACGGCCTGAATGGGGCACGCGGGCCGGACGGTAAGCCGGGTTCTGTCGCGGACAGTCATTCCTCTAGACGCGCCGTTGCCGGCGTGTTCAAGCGGCCTACCCGAACGCTCGGCGGGCAGCGTCAATGCGTTCTGTTTGGCCTTGCTGCGGATGGGGTTTAGCCTGCTGCGCCCTGTTGCCAGGGGCACGGTGCGCTCTTACCGCACCTTTTCACCCTTGCCCGTGCCGCTTTTTCAAGCGGCCGTCGGCGGTTTTGCTTTCTGTTCCACTTTCCGTCGCGTTGCCGCGCCCGGCCGTTAGCCGGCATCCTGCCCTGTGCAGCCCGGACTTTCCTCCCCGTATGCCTTACGCGATACGCGGCGACTGTCTGTCCGACCCGTGTGCGGCGCGGATTATAGCGGAAAAGGAAAAAGGCCGTCTGAAAAGCTGTAAACGCGTTTTCAGACGGCCTTAGGGCGTGTTGGTAATCAGCCTTGCGGCGGTATTTTTGGTAAAAATCCACGCCTGCCGCGTCAAAAATGTTCGCAAGATGTCCAATCTTGCTGCGCTTTTTTCCTTGCATCCGCAGATTTTTCCTCAAAAAACCGCTTCGCAAGCTGAATGTCAACACGCCCTAGGGCGTGTTGGTAATCAGTCTTGCGGAGGTGTAAAGCTGCGCTTTCAGACGGCCTAGCGGCTGCCGCGCGCGGCCTGCCAAGCGGCGTTGAGGCGCTCGCCCGCCTGTTGCAGGGCGGCGTCGTTGGCGGCTTTTTCCTGACGCATTTGTTCGACCTGCTGCGCGTAGGTTTGGATGTCGGCTTCGGCGGCGGCTTTCCTCTGGCGGGCGTTGGTGAGTTTTTCTTCTGCGAAGGCGAGTTTGGAATCGACGCTGTTTTGCTGCGACAGCGCCTGGCGGAAGGCGGCCTGGGCGCTGAGGAGTTCGTCGGCGGGGTCGGCCGACGCGGCGGCGGCGAAAGTGAGGGCGAGGGCGGGAAGCAGGAGGCGGATGTTCATTTTATGTTCCTCGAAAATGCGGTTTACGGCGCGCAGACGATTTTGCGCTGCTCGTCGGTCAGCGAGTTGGGCGGCACGGCCATCGGACGGATGTCGACTGCGGTGTAGCTTTCGTTGGAGACGATATTGCCTTTTTCGTCGTACAGCGTGGACGCGGTGAGGCGGAAGGTTTTGTTGGTGCAGTGCATTTCCCAAGTGCTGATGGCGGTTTTGTAGGCGGGAACGTTAACGAATCGTTCGTTTTTCATGTCGACGACGATTTTGCGGTCGCGGAAGGTGACGAGTGCGCCGTTGCGTTTGATGCTGTTTTTATCGACGGCCAGCATCAGGTTGCCGTTGCCCGCCTCGCCCATATTGTGCCAGTCGCCGCCGCCCTGCGGGATGTTGGCCGTTTGGCAGGCGGCAAGAAAAAAAGCCGCTGCGGCGGGCAGTGCGGCAAGGCGGAGCGTGCGTTTTGCGTTCATTTGCTATCCTTTCAGACGGCCTTTACAATAACGCGCCCATTATAACGGAAAACATTTTATGTCCAACCCGCGTGCGCTCGAGATACTGAACGGTGTGTTCGGCTATCCCGCCTTTCGCGGCAGCCAGGCCGAAATCGTTGACACGCTCGCGCGGGGCGAAAGCCTGCTGGTGCTGATGCCCACGGGCGGCGGCAAATCGCTGTGCTACCAGATTCCCGCGCTGATGCGCGAGGGCGTGGCCGTTGTCGTGTCGCCGCTGATTGCGCTGATGAACGACCAGGTCGCCAACCTGCGCGCGGCGGGCGTGCATTGTGCGGCGGTGCACAGCGGCACGCCGCCCGACGAGGTGCGACAGATTGCCGAAGACATCGCGCAAGGCCGTCTGAAACTGCTTTATGTGTCGCCCGAACGCCTCGTTACCGAGCGTTTTTTACGTTTTCTCGACCACACCCCCGTCAGCCTGTTCGCCATCGACGAAGCCCACTGCGTCAGCCAGTGGGGGCACGACTTCCGCCCCGAATACCGCCGCCTCGGCCTTCTGGCCGAACGCTTCCCCGGCATCCCCCGCATCGCCCTCACCGCCACCGCCGACGCCGAAACCCGCGCCGACATCAAACACTATCTCCAACTCGAAAACGCCCGCGAATTCGTTGCCGGTTTCGACCGCCCGAACATCTATTACCAAGTCGTCGAAAAAAACGGCGGCAAAAAGCAGCTCCTGCAATTCATCAAACAGCAGCCGCCCGGGCAAAGCGGCATCGTCTACTGCCTGAGCCGCAAAAAAGTCGACGACACCGCCGCCTTCCTCAACGAAAACGGCATCCCCGCCGCCGCCTACCACGCGGGCATGGACATGGCGCAGCGCGAAGCCGCCCAACACCGCTTCACCCACGAAGACGGCCTCACCATCGTCGCCACCGTCGCCTTCGGCATGGGCATCGACAAACCCGACGTGCGCTTCGTCGCCCACCTCGACATGCCGCAGAGCATCGAACACTTCTATCAGGAAAGTGGCCGCGCCGGACGCGACGGCCTGCCCGCGCAAAGCTGGCTGTGCTACGGCCTCAACGACTACGCCCTGCTGCGCGAGCGCATCCAAACCGGCACGGGCGACGACTTCCAAAAACAAATCGAGCTGCAAAAACTCGACGCCATGTTTGCCGTGTGCGAAACCGCCGCCTGCCGCCGCGCCGCCCTGCTGCGCCACTTCGGCGAAACCATTGAACCCTGCGGCCACTGCGACAACTGCCTGCACCCGCCCGTGCGCTTCGACGCCACCGAAAACGTGCGCAAACTCCTCAGCTGCGTCTACCGCGCCGGACAACGCTTCTCCTCCGGCTACATCATCAACGTCCTGCGCGGCAAAGCCGACCAATGGATACGCGACAACCGCCACGACACCCTCTCCACCTACGGCATCGGCGCCGATTTGTCCGACAAAGAATGGCGCGGCATCATCCGCCAGTGCATCGGCTTGGGTTATCTCGAAACCGACGCGCAAAACTACCACGCCCTACGCCTCACCGAGGCCGCCGTGCCCGTGCTCAAAGGCAGCGAAACCGTCATGCTGCGCCCGCTCAAACGCGACAAAGCCGCCACCCGCACCCCGCAGGACACCTGGCTGCGTACCGAGCGCGAAGAACGCCTGTGGCAGGCGCTGCGCCACTGGCGGCTCGAACGCGCCCGCGCCGAAGAAGTGCCCGCCTACGTCGTCTGCGGCGACAAAACCCTGCGCGATCTGGTGGAAAAACAACCGCAAAGCCGCGCCGCCCTGCACGACATCTATGGCCTGGGCGCGGCCAAAATCGACAAATACGGCGACGAAATCCTCGCCGTCACCGCCGCCGCGCAGGAACACAACAGGCCGTCTGAAACAGACTTTGCCGCCGCCCCGCCCGCTCTTTCAGACGGCCTCAAAGACACAGACGGCAACCCCCGCGCCGCCGAACTCGCCGTCGCCCTGCGCCAATGGCGCCAGCGTCAGGCCGAAAGCGAAAACACCGCCCTGCACACCGTCTGCCCCGACGACAGCATAGACGACCTGTCGCGCAACCCGCCCGCCGAAACCATAGACCTCGCCGCCGTTTACGGCCTCGGCAAAGTGCGGATCGAACGCTACGGCGCCGACATCCTCGCCATCTGCCGCCCCTTTTCAGACGGCCTGCCGCCTGCGGCCGAACGCCGCCGCAACCTCGCCCGCCGCCTGACACAATGGTGCGCCGCCACCGCCGCCGCCGAAGGCGAAGAAGACTTCCGCATCCTCAGCAAAATCACCCTGCGCGCCATCGCCGCCAAACAGCCGCAAACCCCGGACGACCTGGCCGCCATCCACGGCATGGGCGCGGAAAAAACCGCCCGCTACGGCAGCGAAATCCTGCAAATCTGCCGCGAAGAGGCCGTCTGAAAAAGCGCGTCGGCACGCGGCAGGCTTTGCCCGTTTTTTCAGACGGCCGCCGCAGTGCACAGGCCGTCTGAAAGCCTTGTTTGAGGCCGTCTGAAACCGTTTCAGACGGCCTCCCTACGAAAGGACACCCATGACCGTTTTCCTGATTATCCTCGGCATTGCCGCCTTGGCCGCCGGTCTGTTCGGCACGGTTTATCCCGCGCTGCCCGGCCTGATACTGATGTTTGCGGGCGCGTGGCTGCTCGGTTATGCCGACGGCTACCAAACGATAGGCGGCGGCACGATTGCCGCCGTCGGCATCCTCGCCGCCATCGGCACGGCCACCGACTACGTCGCGGGCGTGCTCGGCGCCAAATTCACCGGCGCGAGCCGCGAAGCGCTGTGGGGCTCGTTTTTCGGCGGCATCGCCGGAGCTTTCTTCGGCATCCCCGGCCTGCTGCTCGGCCCGCTGCTCGGCGCGGCCGCAGGCGAATTCGCCGCCCGCCGCGAAGCCTTGCGCGCGGGAAAAGTCGGCCTCGGCGCCTTCGTCGGCTTCATTGTCGGCACGGCCGCCAAAATCGGCTGCGCCGCCGCCATCGTGCTGACCCTGCTGGGCGTGTGGCTCTACGGCCTGTTTTGAAAACCTGTTTTCAGACGGCCTTTGTTTTTTTTCAGACGGCCTTTCAGACGGCCTGTTCTATCCACGCGCTCAGGCCGCCTTCGCGGCGGTTTTCCAAGCGCAGGGTCAGGCCGTGCAGGGCGGCGATCTGTTCGACGATGGAGAGGCCGAGGCCGCTGCCTTGGCCGTTTTGTCCGGCGGGGCGGTAGAAGCGTTCTTTGATGCGCGGCAGGTGTTCGGCGGCGATGCCGGCTCCGTGGTCGCGGATTTCGATGCGCTCGGGGTAGAAGTACAGGCCGACTTCGCTCTCTTTAGGCGAGTGGCGCACGGCGTTGTCGATGAGGTTGCGCAACATGAGTTGCAGCAAAACGGGGTCGCCTTGCAGCGGCAGGGGGCGGCCGGCGAAGTCGCGTTTGAGGCGGATGCGTTTTTCGCGGGCGGCGGTGTTGGCCTGTTGCAAAACTTGGCCGCTGAGGGTTTCCCAATCGATGTCTTCGCGCCGCGCGAGGCCGCTTTCGGGGTCGAGGCGGGCGAGGGTGAGGAGCTGGTTGATGAGGTGTTCGGCGCGTTCGAGGCTTTGGCGGATTTGGTGCAGGTGGTGCGGCTGCTCGTCGGGGTCGCTGAGGGCGAGCACTTCGCTTTGCACTTTGAGCGCGGCCAGCGGGCTGCGCAGTTCGTGTGCGGCGTCGGCGGTGAAGCGTTTTTCGCGCTCGGAGGCCGTCTGAACGCGCTCGAGCAGGCGGTTGAGGGCGTTGACGACAGCTTGGGTTTCTTTGGGTACGGCGTGGGTAACGGGGGTAAGGTTGTCAGCGCGGCGTTCGGAGAGTTCGCGCGCCAGCAGATCGAGCGGGCGGATGCTGCGTTTGACGGCCAGATGCAGGAGGATGGCGAGCAGGGGTAGGACGAACAGGGAGGCGGCAAGCTGCACCCAGACGATGTGCCAGAGCATTTCGAGGCGTTCGTGCCAGCGTTGGGCAACGGCGGCGGTGAGGCCGGTGGCGTCGTTGCGGTAGTAGACGACGCGCCAGCTGTCGTCGCTCCAGACGGGGGCGGTGTCGGTGAAGCCGGGGGTGTCGCTGAAGGGAATGCGGCGGCCTTTTTCGTCGGCCAAAAGCAGGCGGCCGCGTTTGTCCCAGATGGCGATGCCGTTGTGTTTGTCTTTGGCACTGCCGCGCCGCGCTTCTTCAAAGCTGTGTTTGATTTTGGGCAGGAGGATGGTTTCCCAGTCGGCTTGGCCTTCGGCGTCGTCTTCGTCTTCATCGTCGGCATCGTCGTCGTGTTCGTCGTCTTCGATGTCGATATAGGGCAGGGCGCGGGCGAGTTCGCTTATCTGGCTGTCGGCCGATTCGTTGAGCTCGTTCAGGGCGAGGGTGAGGGAAACGGCGTTGGTAACGAGCCAGACGGCAAACAGGCCGCCCGCCAGATAGTAGAACAGGCGGGTGCGGATGGCGGTTTCGGGCGGCAGGGTTTTGAAAAGGGGCATGGCGTGTTGTCAGTGATTGGGGAGGGCAGACGGCCTCTGTATCGGTGAGGCCGTCTGAAAACTGTGATGGCGGGGGATATGGTTTTCAGACGGCCTTGCATTGCAAACCAGATGCAAACAGCCCTAGGGCGCTTCGCCGAGGCAGTAGCCCAGTCCGCGCTTGGTTTGGATAACGGAAGCGCCGATTTTTTTGCGCAGGTTGTGGATGTGCACTTCCACGGCGTTGCTTTCCACTTCCTGCTCCCAGCCGTAGAGGCGGTCTTCGATTTGCGCGCGGCTGACGATGTGTTTGGGCTTGGACACCAGCATTTCGAGCAGACGCCATTCGCGGGCGGTCAGGTCGAGCGGCTCGCCGCCGAGGGTGGCCGTTTGCGCGGCGGTGTCGAGTTTCAGACGGCCGAAGGTCAGGCCGCTGTCGCTGCGCCCTTGGCTGCGGCGCACGAGGGCGTTGAGCCGCGCGGCGAGTTCTTCGAGGGCAAAGGGTTTACACAAATAGTCGTCCGCGCCGCCGTTCAAACCGGCGAGGCGGTCGGGCAGCGCGTCGCGGGCGGTGAGGATTAACACGGGAAAGCTCAGGCCGCTTTGCCGCCACGCACGCAAGACTTCCATACCGTCCATGCCCGGCAGGCCGAGGTCGAGCACGGCGGCGTCGTAAGGCGCGAGGGCGGCGGCGTCGCGCCCTTGGAGGCCGTCTGAAAACCAGTCGGCGGCCATGCCGAGCTTTTTCAAACCGGCGGCGATGCCGTCGCCGATGTGGGGGTCGTCTTCTATCAACAATATGCGCATGGGAGATTCCGTATGAGTGAGAGGCCGTCTGAAAGGCGTTCAGACGGCCTGTATTAAAGCACGGTTTGATTAAGGAAAGCTTAATAGTGAGCCAAAATAAAAAATCTACGGCGTTGCTGCGCCTTGTCGTACTACCTGTACTGTCTGCGGCTTGCTGCTTTGTATCTTTTTTATTTTGACTCACTATAAACAAAACGCGTATACCAAACGGGCAATTAAATTTGTTTGTTTTAAAAACAATAGATTGAATAAAAATCCGCATCAAAATGCCTTCTTAAGATTCGCTTAATCTTGCTTTGGTTTAATGCGCTCCATCGAAAGGGATGGCAGCAGAAAAACATCCCGCCCCATTTACCTCAAACCGAAAAAAGGAATCCGACATGAAAAAATCCCTCTTCACCGCCCTGATCGCCCTCACCGCCGCCGCTTCTTTTGCCGACGACCACATCGAGCGTCAGATTTACAGCGACAGGAATTTCGAGCAAAACCGCACCAAAGCAGTGAAAATGCTGGAAAAACGCGGCTATCAGGTTCAAGAAGTCGAAGCCGACGACCGTCGCGGCAAACCCGTTTTGGACATCGACGCCTATAAAAACGGCCGCAAATACGACATCGTGCTCTCCTACCCCGACCTGAAAATCATCAAAGAGCGCATCGACTATTGATTTTCCGTTTTCCGATTATCCTTTAGCCATCATTCAGACACCAAAGAAAGAAACCTTATGAAAGCCAACAAAAAAAGCATCATCGCCGCCCTCGTCACCGCCGCCCTCCTGAGCACCGCAGGCGCGGGCGCCTACGCCGCAGGCATGGTTCCCGGCAGCAAACACGCCGCCCTCGCGCAAAGCAAAATCAGCGCCGCCCAAGCCGTCGATTACGCGCTGGCCAAAGTCAAAGGACAGGCCGTCGACGTCGACTTCCGCCACAAACACGGCCAAAGCTACTACAAAGTCGAAATCATGAACGGCAGCGAAGAGACCGAAGTATTCGTCGACGCCGCCAACGGCAGCATCATCGACAGCCGCCCCGACTACGACAGCAAACCGCGCCGCCCCGTGCCGCAGACCGGCATTTCGCTGAAACAGGCCATTGCCGCCGCCGAAACGAAAACCGGCGGCCGCGCCAAAGAAGCCGAGTTGAAATACAAACGCGACCTGCCAGTATATGAAGTGGGAACGGTTAACGGCGCACGCAAATACGAAGTGCGCGTCAACGCCGCCGATGGTCAGGTTCTCTCCTCGCATCTGGATTTCTAGGGCCTGTTGACATTCAGCTTGCGAGACGGTTTTTTGAGTAAAAAATGCCCAAATGCAAGGAAAAAAGCACAGCAAGGTTGGACACCTTGCGAGCATTTTTGACGCGGCAGGCGGGTATTTTTTGCCAAAAACACCGCCGCAACGCTGATTGTCAACAGACCCTAAGGTATTCCGTTTGCCCCTCAGGCCGTCTGAATCATTTTTAGACGGCCTTTTCCGTTTTAGGCCGTCTGAAAACCCCGTCTCGCCCCCTTTCGGCTATAGTGAAACAAAATAGAAAATCTACGGCGTTGCTGCGCCTTGCCGTACTACTTGTACTGTCTGCGGCTTGCTGCCTTGTATCTTTCCTATTTTGTTTCACTATACAATCTGCCGTTTCCCACATAAGGAATAAGGAGCAGAACATGAGCGCCGGCCATCATCACGACCATGCCCACGGCCACGGCCACACCGCCAACAAAAAAGTGCTGGCCGTGTCCTTCTTCATCATCGCGGGCTATATGCTGGTGGAAATCGTCGGCGGCCTCGCCACCGGCTCGCTGGCGCTGCTCTCCGACGCTGGACACATGCTCTCCGACGCCCTTTCCGTCGGCCTGTCGCTTTTAGCCTTCAAACTCGGCGAAAAAGCAGTGAACAGCAGCCAGACCTTCGGCTACAAACGCGCCGAAATCCTCTTTGCCCTGTTCAACGGCCTCACCCTGCTGGCAATTGCCGTGTTCGTCGTGATCGAAGCCGTCGAACGGCTGGACAACCCGCCCGCCGTTGCCGGCGCGGGCATGTTGGCGGTGGGCGCCGTCGGACTGGCCGTCAACCTTTTCGTCGCCCGCTATATGCACAGCCGCGGCAGCGTGCACGAAAATATCAACATGAAAAGCGCCTACCTGCACGTTTTGGGCGACCTGCTCGGCTCGCTGGGCGCCGTGGCCGCCGCCCTGCTGCTGATGTTTTTCGACTGGCGCTGGGCCGACCCCGTTATCAGCGTACTCATCGCCCTGCTTATCGCCAACAGCGGCGCTTCCGTGCTGCGCCACACCCTGCACATCCTGATGCAGGGCGCGCCGCCGCATATCGACCAAGCCGCGCTGGTTGCCGAAATCCGCGCCGTGCCGCAGGTGCTGGGCGTGCACGACCTGCACATCTGGACACTCACCAGCAGCCGCCACCTGCTATCCGCCCACCTCGTACTCGACGGCGCGCTCACCGTGCGCGAAGCGCAGGTCGTCGTCCGCACCGTGGAAGAGCTGGCGCGCGGCAAAGGCATCGGCCACATCACCCTGCAAACCGACGCGCAAGACCATACCCACGGCGACCATCTCTACTGCCAAACCGAAGACGCCGATAACGGCCACAGCCGCCACCATTAGCCGAACCCGCCGCACAAACGCAAAAGGCCGTCTGAAAACCGCTTTTACGGGTTTTCAGACGGCCTTTCGGGTTTCAGACGGCCTTTGTTTCGATGCCGCGCGCTCAGAAATCCGCCATCGGTGCGGGGTAGCCGTTGCGCTCGATGCCGCTGCCTGCGCGGTGCGGTGCGTGGATCAGGCTGCTGTCCAGGTGTGCCAGTTCGGGCAGGTGGCTGCGGATGAAGCGGCCGTCGGGGTCGAGGTGCTGCGATTGGACGAAGGGGTTTTTCAGACGGCCTGCCGCTGCTTCCCGACAGCCGGCGCGGCAGAGGGCGGGGTCGTAGTCGGCGAGGGTGTCGGCGAAAAAGCGTTCTGCCGCCGCAGCGGGCATATCGGGCAGGGCGGCGGGGAAGGCGGCGCACAGCAGGCGCAGGCGCGGGTGCAGCCAGCCGCTGCGCACGAGCGAGCGCATGGCGGCGTCGACAAGCGGCACGCCCGTTTCGCCGCGCTGCCAGCGACTCAGGGCTTCGCTGCGGGCGCTGTCGGCGGCGGGTGTTTCGGGCGGCGGCGCGCTCGGCAGGATTTCGCGCAGGCCGCCGTTTTCCCACGTCCACAGGCCGTCTGAAAACGGCATTTTGCGGCGGCAGTAGTCGGCGTAAACCAAGCCTTCGAGCCATTGCGGCGCGTCTTGGCGCAGGGCTTCGCGGGCGAGGGCGCGCACTGACAGGAGGCCGAAGCGCAGGGCGGCGGAGAGCTGCGATGTGCCTTTTTGCGCGGGCAGGTCTTTGAGCAGGGGGTAGAGCGCCAGTTTGGGAACGAACGCGCGCCAGGCGGCCTGCGCCGCGGTTTCGCCGCCCTGCTGCAACAGCGGCGCGTCGGGGGCGTCGGGCAGCGGCGGTACGTCGCGCAGCTCTTCGGGCAGGCCGCGCTGTATGCGCTCTGCCGCCGCCCAATCGGGTTCGCCGTCTGCGCCGTCGTCGGCCTGCGCCTGCCGCAGCCATGCTTGCCGGAACACGGAAAAATCGGGCGGCGGCGCGGCATCGGCGCCGTGGCGCATGACGGGCACGGCGAGGATTTCTTCCTGTACGCGCAGCACGCGGTTTGCGGCTTCGCTGCCGGCCAGGCGTACGGCCTGCGCTGTGACGAGGCGGGCGGACGGGTGACGCGCCATCAGGCCGTTTAGGGCGTCTGCGGCGCTGCCGTGCAAAACGTGCAGCGGGATGCCGTGTGCGGCGAGGCCGTCTGAAAGTTCGGCCAGCGTTTGCCGCAGAAAGGTCTGTTGGCGCGGGTTGGCGTGCTGCGGCCAGACGAACACGCCCGCCACGGGCAGGCCAAAGCGCAGCGCCGCGTTCAGGGCGGGGTTGGCGGCAAGGCGCAGGTTGCGGGTGAAGTGGAGCAGGATAAGGGTGGGTGCGGGCATGAGGAGGCCGTCTGAAAAAAAGGAAAAGGTTGCGGGGGCGGTTTTCGGCGGTCGGCGCGTGTTCAGACGGCCTCTTTGCCGTTGGCGCGGCGGACTTGGTCGAAAAAACGCAGCACGGTTTCGGGCAGCCAGCGCAGATGGCCGAGGCTGCCGCCGGAGACAAAGCCCGCATGGCCGCCGTGTTCGGGTTGCAGCAGGCGCACTTGCGGGGAAACGTCATGTTCGGCTGGCAGAAAACGCGCGGGCAGGAAGGGGTCGTTTTTGGCGTTGACGATCAGGGTGGGCACGGCGATGTTGCACAGGTAGGGCAGGGCGGCGGCTTGGCGGTAGTAGTCGTCTTTGTCGGCGAAGCCGTGCATGGGGGCGGTGTAGGCGTTGTCGAAATCGCCGAGGGTGCGGATTTTGCGATCGGACGGCGGCATTTTCGCCAGCAGGCTGCTAAGGAAATAGCGGGTGTAGATGAGGCGCGGCAGGCCGCTCTCGAGGGCAGCGCCCGAGGCGGCGAGGTTGACGGGGGCGGAGAGGACGGCGGCGGCGCGCGGCACGGCGGGCGCGTTCAGACGGCCTTGTTCGCCGAGGTATTTGGCCAGCGCGTTGCCGCCGAGGGAGACGCCGACGGCGTAGATTTCGCGGTAGCGCGCGGCGAGCAGGCCGAGCATGTGGGCAATTTCGCGGGTGTCGCCGCTGTGGTATTTGCGTTTGGCGGGAACGCCGCCGCAACTTCTGAAATGGGCGACGACGCCGTGCCAGCCGCACGCCTGCACGGCGTGCATGAGTTCGACGGCGTAGTGGCTGCGGCTGCTGCCTTCGAGGCCGTGGAAGAGGATGACCAGCGGCGCGTCGGGGTTGGCCGCGTCGACGAAATCGTAGGCGGCCAGGTCTTCGCCGTAGCTGTCGGGCAGCAGCTCGCGGCGGTAGGCGGGCGGCGGGCTTTGCCGCATCTTGGCGTAGATGCTTTGCAGGTGGCCGCCGACGAGCCAGCGGGGGCTGCAAAAAGGCGGCAGGTCGGGAAGTTTGTTGTGGTTTGGGGTCATGTCGGCAAGGGCAGGAGGCCGTCTGAAAGCGTGTTTGCGGTTTTCAGACGGCCTTTGGACTTTCGGGCGGTTTAGGCCGTCTGAACGGCGGGAGGGGGTGTGAAGGCGTTGTCGATCGGGGCGAGGAGGACGGCGGCTTGGGCTTCGATGGCTTCGCTGCGGCCGAGGTAGCCGAGTTTTTCGTTGGTTTTGCCTTTGATGTTGACGCAGCTTTCGGGGAGTCCGAGGTCGGCGGCGATGTTGGCGCGTATGGCGGGAATGTGGGGGGCGAGTTTGGGCTGCTGGGCGATGACGGTGGTGTCGGCGTTGACGACGCGCCAGCCCGCTTCCCGCACGCTTTGGTAGGCGGCACGCAGGAGGACGCGGCTGTCGGCGTTTTTGAATTCGGCGGCGGTGTCGGGGAAGTGGCTGCCGATGTCGCCCAGCCCCGCCGCGCCGAGTAGGGCGTCGGTGAGGGCGTGCAGGAGGGCGTCGGCGTCGGAATGGCCGAGCAGGCCTTTGTCGAAGGGGATGGCGACGCCGCCGAGGATGAGGGGGCGGCCGGGGACGAGCTGGTGTACGTCGTAGCCTTGGCCGATACGCAGGTTCATGTCGGGATTCCTTTTTGGGTGGGAGGCCGTTTGAAAGGGTTTCAGACGGCCTTTTGCCGGTTTGTTATATGTTGAAAGCCAGTCCGTGCGCCCATTTCACGCGTTCTACCGGTTCGCGGGTAAAGAGGCTGCGGCCGGATTCGAGCGCGGCGATGGCGGCTTTGTCTGCATCGTCGAGCGCGAAGTCGAACACGTCGAGGTTTTCCGCCATGCGCTCGCGGCGGGCGGATTTGGCCAGCACCACGATATTGCGTTCCACCAGCCAGCGGATGATGACCTGCGCCGCCGATTTGCCGTGTTTCGCGCCGATGGCGCAGAGCGTGGGGTTTTCAAAAATGCCGTGCTGCCCTTCGGCAAACGGCGCCCACGCCTGCACGGCGATGCCTTCGGCCTGCAATTCGGCGGCTTCGCGCAGCCGCTGGTGGAAGGGGTTGACTTCGATTTGGTCTGCCTGCGGCATCACGCGGTTGAATACGCCCAAATCCACGGCGCGTTCGGGCGCGAAGTTGCTCACGCCGATGGCGCGGATTTTCCCTGCGGCCTGCCATTTTTCCAGCGTGCGCCAGGTGCCGTAGTAGTCGCCGTAGGGCTGGTGTACCAGCACCATGTCGATGTAGTCGAGGTTCAGACGGCCTAAGGAGCGGTGCAGCGAGGCTTCGGCAGCGGCCTCGCCCGCGTTTTCCACCCAGATTTTGGTGGTAACGAACAAGTCTTCCCGCGCCACGCCGCAATGCGCGATGCCGCGGCCGACTTCGCTTTCGTTCAGATAGGCCTGCGCGGTGTCGATATGGCGGTAGCCCGCTTCGACGGCATGGATAACGGCCTGTTCTGTGTCTTGCGGCGGGATTTGGTACACGCCGAAGCCGAGCAGCGGGATTTTTACGCCGTTGTTGAGGGTGAGGGTATGCATAAGGATTCCTTTGCGGGTAAACAGAAGTTTCAGACGGCCAATCTTACCGCAAAGGCAGCCCAATCAGACAGAGGCCGTTTGAAAAGAAGCCTTTGACAATCCCGCCTGGCCGCATGGCTTATCCGCCTGGGTATCCTCCCCGGCCGCAGCCGTCCGCTGCACCCGCAGACCAACGGCAAAGACGAACGTTTCCACCGCAGCCTGAAAGCCGAAGTGCTCAAAGGCAGAACCTTCGGCGGGGCTGTTGGCAATCAGCTTGCGAAGCGGTTTTTTGAGGAAAAATTCGCGGATGCAAGGAAAAAAGCACAGCAAGGTTGGACACCTTGCAAGCATTTTTGACGCGGCAGTCGCGGATTTTTACCAAAAACACTGCCGCAAGGCCGGTTGCCAACAGCCCCCGAGCAGGCACAGCAGGCATTTGACAGCTGGCGGCACTGCTACAACCACGAAAGGCCGCATGAAGCACTGGGACTGGACACCCCTTCGCAACACTACCGCAGCAGCCCGAGGGAATTTCCCGAACACTTGGCACCGGTCGAATACCCGCCGGGAGACTTAGTGCGCAAAACGGACATCAACGGCCACATCAGCCTGCTGGGTCGGCAGATACGCATCGGCAAAGGGCTGGTCGGACAAACCGTAGCCTGCCGTCCGGTACCAAGCGAAGACGGTGTGTACGAAGTCTATTTCTGCTTCTACCGCCTCGGCCGGATTGACCTGAACGACTTCTGCTAAACTGCCCGAAAAACTGTTACCCATGTCCCCGCACAGGTGTTACCTATGTGTCCGGTCTGTACAGCTTGCGCGGGGGAGGGTCGGGGTGGGGGTGGCAGTTCGCAGAACTGCGTTTGCCGATATCCCGCAAAAGTTTCCACAGCGGCCTGCGCCCCCACCCCAGCCCTCCCCCGCAAGCGGGAGAGGGACGCAGCAGCCCGACAAGTTTCAGACGGCCGCAAAGGCAGCCTGAAAGCCGCAAACTCCGACGCAATGAAAACCATGAGGCCGTCTGAAAACCCCTTTTTTCAGGCTGCCCCAAGCCAAAGGCAAAACCATGAACTACTGGCATATGCAAATCCACCCAAGCGGCCAAGCCGCCGAGTTTGCGCCGCATCTGGCGGGCATCCTGACACGCGGCATTATCGGCCTGGGCGAGTGGCCGCAGGGCGCGGCGGCAATTCGCGCGTTTCACGAAA
This sequence comes from Neisseria sp. WLZKY-1, assembly GCF_046546535.1. NCBI lineage: Bacteria > Pseudomonadati > Pseudomonadota > Betaproteobacteria > Neisseriales > Neisseriaceae > Neisseria > Neisseria sp. WLZKY-1. Next base: position 26,492 of record NZ_JBKGTW010000007.1, on the reverse strand, counting down.
CCATGCAGACGGGCGATATTGTCGCCGTCAAACGGGGCGGGGAGTTGGTGGCGCTGGTGGAAGTGGCGGGCGACGCCTACACCGCCGCCCCCGCCGACGATCCCGACCCGCACAGCCGCTGGATGGCGCACCGCCGCCCCGTACGCGTGCTTGATTGGGCAGACGGCAGCGCGCGCATCCCGCACAACCGCGGCACGCTGGTGCGCTGCGCCGATATGCAAACCGCCACGAGCCAAATCATCCGCGACTGGCATCACCGCGTACAGGCAGCCTGAAAGCGTTGCTCCGCCAATCTGCCGAAGCGGCGTTATCCGTGTCTGCACAGGCATCAACGCGGGAAGGGCGGGAGGCCGTCTGAAAAATCAAAAAGGCCGTCTGAAAACCCTGTTTGGGGTTTTCAGACGGCCTTCAGTTTTATTTGCCCGCATCAAACTGCGACACGATGTTTTCCAAAAAGTCCTGCATGGTTTCCAGCGGCGGGCGGCGGGTGGGTTTGAGATTGGCGACGATGTGCGAGACGCCGATTTCCTGCTGCTGCGCGTAAAAGTCGGCAATGGCTTTATGACCACCGCGCAGGTAGATGCCGTTGAACACTTGCAGCGGCGCGTCTGCGTCTTCCAAAAGCTCGACGAAGTTGCACGTGCCAAACGGCCGCCAGATGCCGCTTTCGTTCAACGCATCGAGTTCCGCCAAGAGTTTTTTCAGGTGCGGCAGGTCGGCGGAATACCACAGCCAGCCGTCGGATTCGTTGGCAATCCAGCGCAAATCCTGCCGCGCGCGGCCGACGGTCATCATCGGCAGGCGCGATTGGGTCGGCTTGGGGGTTAAATCCAAATTGCCGTAAAAGCGGCCGCCGTGTGCGGTGTCGAAGCGCGGGAAGCTCTGCTCGGTGAGGCGGCGGATGGTTTGCCAGTTTTCTTGGAAACGCTCGGCGCGGTTGTCAAACTCTTTGGCAAAGGCGGGGTATTCGCTGGGGCGGTCGCCGCCTGCCAGACCCAACACAAAACGCCCGCCGCTCATCTGGTCGACGGAGGCGGCTTCTTTGGCGGTGAGTATCGGCTCGCGCAGCGGCGAAACGTAGCCCGCCGAGCCGATGGTGATGTGTTCGGTGAGCGCGGCGAGATAACCCAGCGTGGCGGTGATGTCGTACATTTGCCCCGCGTCGCCGAAATTGGGGTCGTAAAACGGCACGTCGCGCACCCACAGCGCACCCAGCCCGCTGTTGTCGGCCTGTTTCACCAGCGCGGTGAAGTCGCTCATGTCGGGAAAGGGCGAATCGGCGTAGCCCATAAACGGCGAAATAATGCCCAGCGTGAGCCTGCCCGGGCGGAAGGCGCGGGCGAAACCGCGATGGTTTTGCAGATGTTGCGGCACGGTTTTTTCCATTTGCTGCTCCTTAAAATCAGTTGCCCGAAAGGGAATGGCTGCATTGTAGGCTGGCTATTGGCAGAGAAAAACCGCATAATGATGAAAAAACTTTTTGATTGTTTCAAATAATCGGGGTTTCAGGTGGCCTGAATGCTTAGCAAGCCAACTTCCTAAATGCCGTCATTCCCGCGCAGGCGGGAATCTTTTCTACCCTTTAACCGGCCGATTGTTCTATCAGAAATAGCCGAATGCCAACCAAGATTCCCGCCTGCTCAGGAATAGCGGCATTTAAAAAACATTAGAGAAAACCGATATGCACGATTTCCGCGCCATGGCGATATTCGCCGAAGTCATCAAACACCAGTCCATGCAGCAGGCGGCAAAAGCCTTGGGTCTGACCGTGTCCACCGTCAGCCTTGCCGTGTCCAAGCTCGAACAGCAGCACGGCATCAAGCTGCTCAACCGCACCACGCGCAGCCTCTCGTCCACCAACGCCGGCGAAGCCTTTTACCAAGCCTGCCTGCAAATGCTGCACGGCGCAGAGCGCGCCCATCGGATTTTGGAGCAGCAGAAAACCGAAATCGAAGGCACACTGCGTATCGCCAGCTTCACTTCCGTAAGCGCGCTGCCGATTGCCGACAGCCTGAAAAACCTGCTCGCGCAACACCCCGCGCTCACCGTCGAATGGCACGTGGACGACAGCTTCAGCAACCTCTACCGCCAACAAATCGACATCGCCATACGCGGCGGCGCACACGCCCTCAACGACCCGCAGCTCATCGCCCGCAAACTCTTGGAAACCGAAAGCGTACTCTGCGCCAGCCCCGACTATCTCGCCGCCGCACCCGCCATCCGTACGCCGCAAGACCTGCCCGCCCAGCAATGGATAGATGCCGCGCCCGCCGAATACGTGTTTACCCATGCCGCACAAGGCAGCGTCCGCATCGCCCCCAAAGCCCGAATGCTGTGCAACAACGGATTGTTATCCAAAGAACTTTTGCTCAAAGGCTTCGGCATCGCCGTGCGCGCCCGCGCCGAGTTTGACGGCGAATTCGCCCAAGGCCGCCTAATCGAAATCCTGCCGCAATGGACGCTGCCGAAAATCCCGATTTACCTCGTTACCCTCAACCGCGAACAACCCGCCCGCGTACGCGCCGCAGTCGAAGCCCTCGGCGCGGCTTTGTATGAGTACCGGCTGCAGGGCGGGGGTGAAAGGGGGAGGCCGTCTGAAAGCCTGCAAAACAGGGTTTTCAGACGGCCTCAAATCGGCCTGAAATCCGAAAGGCCGTCTGAAAGCGAAGTTTAAACGGAATGAAAACGTGGTTTTCAAACCCGAAAGGCCGTCTGAAATCAAAAATCCCGCCGTGCACCTTACTCCCTCCTCTGCGCCCAATGTACACCCCAAGCGCGGGGGAGGGTCGGGGTGGGGGTGGCAGTTCGCAGAACTGCATTTCCCGCCGCAGCCGCTCCCGAAAAATTTCCGCAGCGGTGCACATCTCACCCTAGCCCTAACCCGTTTATGCTCCGAAGGGGTACTGGCGGGAGAGGGGACGCCGTTGTCCGATAGGTTTCAGAAACGTCATTCCCGCGAAGGCGGAAACGGCCTCAAATCGGCCTGAAACCCGAAAGGCCGTCTGAAAGGAAAGCTTAAACGGAGTGAAAACGTGGTTTTCAAATCTGAAAGGCCGTCTGAAAGGTTGAGGCCGTCTAAAAAAACGCGGATGTGGTTTTTTCAGACGGCCTCTGTCTGCGTTTTGCAAGCCGCAAGGCGGCGTTCAGTTGCCGATCATCTTCCGGTTGCCGTTTGCGTCGATTTCCATATATCCGGCGTCGCCGCTGAGGATGTTGCCCGTCACATAGGCGGGTAGGCAGGGGGCGGCGGGGTAGTTGTAGCCGAGCAGGCCGATTATCCAGGCAGACAGTTGGTAGTGGTGGTTGCGGCGGCAGGCGGAGAAGGTTTGTCTGACCTGTGCCTGCAAGGCGCTGTCGGGGGTGTAAACCATCAGGGGCACGGTGTAGACGTCTTCGTGCCAAACGCCCGCTGCGGCGTCTTTGTCGTTGACGAGCTGGCCGTGGTCGGAGGTGTAGATGAAAATTCAGTCGCTGCCGCCCGTGCTTTGCAGGTGTTGGAGGATTTCGTCGCGGACGGTGTCGGTTTGGCGGACGGTGTTGTCGTATTTGTCGGTTTGCGAGGCCGTGCCGAATACCTGCTCCTGCGGTTCGAGCAGCTTGCCGTAGGGCATATGCGAGCCCCGCTGGTGGAGGACGATGAAATGCCTGCCCTGCGACAGGTCGGTTTCTTTGAGCTGTTTGACGAGGTTTTTGTCGGGCATGCTTTCTTCCGCGCCGAATCCGAAGCTGCCGGAGTAGGTGAGGCGGTCGATCCACTTCATGCCCAGCAGGTTCATTATCCGCATTTCGCCTTCGGCCTGGGCGCTGTGGAAGTGGTTGGTGTAGCCCTGTTCTTTGGCCAGGCGCATCAGGGAGGTGTCGCCGCGCGATATCTGCATGAAGCCGTTGGGGCGGGGCACGGCGTTAAACAGCATGGGCAGGGCGACGCGGGTCATCAGTCCGGCGGAGTAGGCTTCGGCTATCTAGGGTGTGTTGACAATCAGCCTTGCGGCGGTGTTTTTGGCAAAAAATACCCGCCTGCCGCGTCAAAAATGCTCGCAAGGTATCCAACCTTGCTGCGCTTTTTTCCTTGCATTCGGGCATTTTTTACTCAAAAAACCGTCTCGCAAGCTGAATGTCAACACGCCCTAGGATAACGGACAGGCTTTTTTTCATGTTATGTTTTGGTGGCGCGGTCGGTAGGGAGTTGTTACGGAGTGTAAAGAAGAGGCCGTCTGAAAAAAGGCGCGATTATACGGCTGCGTAATATTTCAGACGGCCTTAACGTTTTAAAACGATATAAAACGTCTTTTAAAAGAGAATTTCGGAATATCGTGTTTTGAAAACAGGTTTTTCGGAAAGATAAATGCGTGTTGCGGGGCTCTTCGGCACAAAGCCTGCCTTATCGCGGCGGGCGCTTTTTTCAGACGGCCTTTTTGTTAAAATCGCGCGCTTCTTTTTAACAATAAGACAGGTTTACGCGATGAAAACCCCTTCGAGCTGGTCTTCCAAGATCGGTTTTATTTTGTCCGCTGCAGGCTCGGCCATCGGCCTGGGCGCAATCTGGAAATTTCCCTACACCGCCGGCACCAACGGCGGTGCGGTTTTTTTCCTGCTGTTTCTGCTGTTTACCGTTTTGGTGGCGCTGCCGGTGCAGCTTGCCGAGTTTTATATCGGCCGCAAGAGCGGCAAGAATGCGGTGGATTCGTTCAAAGCGCTCTCGTCGAGCAGAATCTGGCCGTGGGTGGGGCGTTTGGGCGTGTTCGCCTGCTTTGTGCTGCTGTCGTTTTACAGTGTGGTCGGCGGCTGGGTGCTCAATTATGTGGTGCACGCCTTTACGGGTGAGATTCACGCGGGCGCGGATTTCGGCGCGCTGTTCTCGGCGACGATTGCCGATCCCGTCGGCTCGATTGCCTATCAGGGGCTGTTTATGCTGATGACGGTGTGGGTGGTGAAAAGCGGGATTTCAGACGGCATCGAGAAGGCCAACCGCTATATGATGCCCGCGCTGTTTGTGCTGTTTGTCGTGTTGGCGGTGCGCTCGCTGACGCTGCCTGATGCGATGGCGGGCGTGTCTTTCCTGCTGAAACCGGACTGGTCGTATTTCACGCCGCAGTCGATGCTGACCGCGCTGGGGCAGGCGTTTTTTGCGCTGAGCATCGGTGTGTCGACGATGATTACTTATGCCTCTTATTTGGACAACAAGCAGGACTTGTTCCGCTCGGGACACAGCATTATGTGGATGAATCTGTTTGTGTCGCTGCTAGCCGGGCTGGTGATTTTCCCCGCCGTGTTCGCCTTCGGTTTCGAGCCCAGTTCCGGGCCGGGGCTGATTTTTATGGTGCTGCCTGCGGTATTTATGAAGATTCCCTTCGGCGGCGTGCTGTTTGCGGTGTTTATGCTGCTAGTGGTGTTCGCCACGCTGACTTCGGCGTTTTCGATGCTGGAAACGGTGATTGCGGCGGTGATCCGCGAAGACGAAAGCAAGCGCAGCAGCCGCACCTGGCTGATCGGCACGGCGATTTTTCTCGTCGGTATTCCGTCGGCGCTGTCCTTCGGCGTGATGGCGGAGGTGAAGTTTTTCGGTAAGACGCTGTTTGACCTGTGGGACTATATGATTACCGCGCTAATTATGCCGCTGAGCGCGCTGAGCGTGTCGGTGTTCGTCGGCTGGCTGCAAAACCGCGCGGCGGTGCTGGAACATATGCGCGAGGGCAGCACCGTGCCGCAGGCGGTGCTGATCCTGTGGCTCAACACGCTGCGCTTTATCGCTCCGGTAGCGATTGTGCTGGTGTTTGCCAATACGTTGGGTTGGATTTAGGGGATATGCCGATAAAGAATAAGGCCGTCTGAAAGCGGGTTTGCGCTTTCAGACGGCCTTTTTTCAGACGGCCTCGGGGCGGCGGGCGGCCGCTTTGCGCTCAGTAGCGCGGCATATCGGGCTCGAGATCCCGTGCCCAGGCGTCGATGCCGCCTTTGAGGTTGTAGAGCGGCGCAAAGCCCGCGTCGGCCAGATAGAGGGCGCAGTATTGGCTGCGGATGCCGTGGTGGCAGTAGACGGCGATGGGCGTATCGTCGGGCAGTTCGTTATGGCGCATCGCCAGTTCGCCCATCGGGATGGGCACGCTGCCGGGCAGGGCGCAGAGGGCGGTTTCTTCCGGCTCGCGCACGTCGAGCAGCAGCGTGTCGGGCTGTTCGGCCAGGAGCGCTTGCAGTTCGTGCGGGGTGAGTTGGGTGATGTCGGTCATGGATTACATTCCTTGAAGCAGGGGCGAAAGAGTGCAGGCCGTCTGAAATTCAGACGGCCTGCGCCAAACATCGCTCCTGCGCGGCGTGTTGAACAGGTTTTAAAAATCGAAGTCGCCGAAAGGCTTGGCGGTTTTGTCGCTCAGATAGGGAATCATGGTGTCGAAGAGGATTTTTTCGCCGAATTTCTCGCCCTCGCGGGTAATCAGGCGGGCGCGCTGCACGGGGTTGCGGCCGGTAACGATCACCAGCCTGCCGCCGTCTTTGAGCTGGTTTTTCAGTACTTCGGGCACGCCCTCGGCCGCGCCGCCGACATAAATGGCGTCAAACGGGGCGGCAGCGTTCTGCGTGGCGAGGCCGTCGCCTTGGGCGTAGACGATGTTGTCGAAACCCAGGCTATCGAGCACGGTTTGGGCGCGCTGCTGCTGTTCGGGGTCGATGTCTACGGTGACGACTTCGCCCGCGAGTTTGGCGAGCACCGCAGAGGCGTAGCCCGAGCCGGTGCCGATTTCCAGCACTTTGTCGGTTTTTTTCAGGGCAAGCCCCTGTATCAGGCGGGCGACGACTTTCGGTTCGAGCATGGCGCTGCCGTTGGGCAGGGCGAGCGTCAGATCGGCATAGGCATAGCCCTGCTGCTCCCGGCTGACGAAGGCTTCGCGCGGGATGGCATCCAGCGCGTCGAGAATGTCGAAGTCCAACACGTCCCACGGGCGGATTTGTTGTTCGACCATATTGAAACGTGCTTTTGCAAAGTCCATGATTGTGCTCCGTTGTGTTTTGTCTGGCGGGAAAGGCCGCGATTATAAAGGCTTTGCCGTGCTTTTGACAGCAAGAGGCCGTCTGAAAAACCGTTTTTCAGACGGCCTCCTGCAACAGCCAGTGTTGCAGGGCGATCAGGGTTTTGCCGTCTTGGATTTCGTTGTTTTCAAGGGCGCGGCGCACTTCGTTGCGCGTGAGCAGGACGGTTTCGACAAATTCGTCGCGGTCGGGCTGCAGGGTGCTGGTTTTGCTGACGTTGGCGGCGCGGTAGAGATACATTTTTTCGTCGCAGAAGCCGGGGGCGGTGTAGAAAGTGGCGATTAACTCGGCGCGCTCGGCGGCGTAGGGCGTTTCTTCGGCCAGCTCGCGCAGGGCGCAGGCGGCGGGGTCTTCGCCCGCATCGAGTTTGCCTGCGGGCAGTTCGAGCAGCGGCGCGCCCAGTGCGTAACGCCATTGGCGCACGAAGACGATTTCGCCGTCGGCCGTTTCCGCCAGCACGCAGGCCGCGCCGGGGTGGCGGATAACGACGCGCTGCCCCTCGTTGCCGTTGGGCAGGCGCACGGTGTCGCGGGAGATGGTGACAAACGAGCCTTCGTAAATCGGTTCGCTGCCGATTCGGGTTTCGGTTAAGTCCATATCGGGTTGTTCCTTGTTCGGTTGGTGGGAGGCCATCCCCGCCTACGCGGGAATGACGTTTCTGAAGGGGTTTCAGACGGCCTGAAAAACAATCGGTGCCGTCGTTCCCGCCTGTACCCCTTCGGGGCATAAACGCGGGCATGACGGCGGTAAAAGATTTGCGGGTGTTGAGGCCGTCTGAAAACCGTTTACCCGTTTTCAGACGGCCTTTGCGGTTTACTCGCCCTGTTTTTCAGGCTGCTTGCTGCTCAAACTTTTGGCAATGCCGACGAGTTCTCGGAACTCGGCAAGCAGGCCGAAGGGGTCGTGGGCGCGGGTGTCGGCGGCCATTTTTTCGACGGCATTCCAGTCGAGTTTGCCGTTGTATTCGCCGCCGCGCAGTTGTTGGGCGTAGGAGGCGGCGGCCAGGGCTAGGCGGGTGTCGGTGTCGGCTTGGGCAAGCGGGATGCTGCGGGCGGGCACGGGCTGCTCGATCAGTTTGCTCGCGCTTTGGCCGGGCAGTTTGTAGCGCACTTTGACGTAGGCGTATTCGTTTTTGCTGCCGTCTGCGGCGGGGGCTTTCTGGTAGCGGGAGTTATCCAGCCAGCCGGTTTTGCCCTGCGGGATGATTTCGTAAAGGGCGGTGACGCTGTGGCCGGAGCCGATGTCGCCGGCATCGACTTTGTCGTTGTTGAAGTCTTCGTTGCGCAGGGTGCGGTTGGTGTAGCCGACGAGGCGATATTCTTTAACCGTGGCGGGGTTGAATTCGACTTGGATTTTGACGTCTTGGGCAACGGTGGCGAGGGTGGAGGTGAGCTGGTGTTGCAGCACTTTTTTCGCTTCTTTTTCGTTGTCGATGTAGCTGTAGTTGCCGTCGCCCGCGTCGGCGATTTGTTCCATCATCTCTTCGTTGTAGTTGTCGGTGCCGAAGCCTAAGGTGCTGAGCGAGATGCCGCTTTTGCGTTTTTCGGCGACCATGGATTTGAGGGTTTCGGTATCGGACACGCCGACGTTGAAGTCGCCGTCGGTGGTCAGCAGGATGCGGTTGATGCCGTTTTTGACGAAGGCTTTTTGCGCTTCTTCGTAGGCCATTCTGAGGGCGCGTTCGCCCGATGTGGCGCCGTCTGCTTCAAGGCTGTTGACGGCGCGCAGGATGGTGTCTTTGTCTTTGCCGGAGGTGGGCGGCAGGACGAGTTTTTCGCCGGAGGCGTAGGTGATGATGGTGACTTTGTCTTGCGGGCGCAGCTGTTCGGTGAGAATGCGCAGGGTTTTTTTGACCAGCGGCAGTTTGTCGGGCTCGGCCATGCTGCCGGAAACGTCCACCAGGAAAACGAGGTTGGCGGGGGGCAGGTTTTTCTTGGCGGCATCCTGCGCCTGTATGCCGATTTTGATGAGCTTGGCTTCAGGCTGCCACGGCGAATCGACAGTTTGGGTGTGCACGGCGAAGGGGCGGCCGTCTTGCGGCAAGGGGTAGGAATAGGGGAAGTAGTTGACGATTTCTTCGATGCGCACGGCGTCTTTGGGCGGCAGGCGGCCGTTGTTGAGGAAGCGGCGCACGTTGGCGTAGCTGCCGGTGTCGACGTCGATGCTGAAGGTGGAAACGGGCTCTTGGGCAACGGCTTTGACGGGGTTTTCAGGCTGCTTCTGGTAGCGTTCGGTGTTGGTAACGTGTGGGGCGGTTTCCTGTACATCGTATACGGCGGCAGGCGAATACGCCACTGCGGCGGGCGCTTCGGCCGGTATCGGTTTGTCGGCAGCCCCGTCCAAAGCCAAACTTTCTTTTGCCGCGCTGTTTTTTTGTATACCCGATTCGTGTGGCGGGGTGGCCGGCTGGCAGGCGGCCAATGCGGCAACCGTCAGGACGGTTGTGATGTTTAACAAGATATGTTTGCGTGCGGGAATGTCGGAATGGGTTTTCATCGAAATTTCCTTTATGGTTGAAACCCCGCCGTTTGGGGCGGCAGGAGGGCTGTTTTGTCGGTTTGCCTGCATTCGGCGTTTTTTTGGTGCGGCAGATTCGCAGTTCGGAAAAGGCCGCCTGAATTTATGGGTTTCAGACGGTCTGCCGTTTATTTCGGTTCGGGGATTTGGAACGTTTGGCGCAAGTAGGCCAGGAAGGTGTCGTTGTGGGTCATGGTTTTGCCCGGGCTGTCGGACAGTTTGGCGACGGACTGGCCGTTGCATTCCACCAGTTTCAAGACTATGTTCAGCGGCGTGTGGCCGAGGTCGTTGGTGAGGTTGGTGCCGATGCCGAAGCTGGTTTTGAAGCGGTCTTTGAAATATTGGTGCAACGCCCATGAACGTTCGATGTCGAGGCCGTCTGAAAAGGTGAGCATTTTGGTGCGGCTGTCGATTTTGAGATTTTTGTAGTGGGCATAGGCTTTGTCGCCCCATTCGTAGGGGTCGCCGCTGTCATGGCGCAGGCCGTCGAAGAGTTTGGCGAAGTAGAGGTCGAAATCGCGCAGGAAGGCGTCCATGCCGACCACGTCTGTCAGCGCGATGCCCAAGTCGCCGCGGTATTCGTGCACCCAGGCTTCGAGGGCGGCCGTCTGAAAGTCGCGCAGGCGCACGTGCAGGGCTTGGAAGGCCTGCAAAAATTCGTGCGCCATGGTGCCGATGGGGGTGAGGCCGAGTTTTTTCGCCAGATAGACGTTGCTGGTGCCCCTGAACGCATCGGGCGCGGCTTGGTGCAGGGTGCGCACGACGTGTTCCTGCCAGGCGAGGGTGTAGCGGCGGCGCGTGCCGAAGTCGGAAACGAGAAACGGCGGGTCTTCGGGATTTTGGTTGCCGGCAAAGGTTTTCAGGCGGGCTGCCTTTTCTTGCAGGCGGCGTTCGCCTTCGGCCAGTACTTCGGGCGTTTCCAAACGGCGGAAGTAGAGTTCGTTGACGATGGCCAAGATGTAAATTTCAAAGAACATGGCCTGTATCATCGGCCCTTCAACACGGATGTGCAGTCGGCCGGCCTCGTCGGTCGTTACCGTTACGAAGCGGCGTTTGAGCTGGAACAGTTCGAGGTAATCGACGAAATCGCTTTTGATGAAGCGCAGGCCGCGCAGGTAGTCCAGTTCGTCCTGCGTGAGTTTGAGGGTGCACAGCGCGTCAAGCTCGGCTTCGAGTTCCGCGCGGATTTCGGCCAGCGGGTAAACCGTGTCTTCATTGTTGCGGCAGCGGAATTCGTACACGCCGTGCGCCTGCGGAAACTGGTGCAGCACGACTTGTAGCATGGTGAATTTGTACAGGTCGGTGTCGAGCAGGGAACGGATAACGGGGGCGTGGGACATGGCTTTTGCCTTTGCGTTGGAAGGGAAAACGCATTAGAACACGTTTACAAAAAGGCGGCAAACAGGCCGTCTGAAAAGGCGGTTTGCAAAGTTATGCAAACAATAGCTATAATCAATTTGCAGAGACGGCACGGAAAACGCCGTTTTCTTTCCACCTTGTCAAACAGGAGAAACCTTATGAGCACCCGTACCGAACACGACACCATGGGCAATGTTGAAGTGCCGTCTGAAGCCTATTGGGGCGCGCAAACCCAGCGCAGCCGCCAGAATTTCAAAATCGGCGGCGAAACCCTGCCGCAGCCGATGATTCACGCGATGGCGCTGGTGAAAAAAGCTGCTGCCCACACCAATGCTGCGCTTGGCCGCATCAAGCAGGAACAGGCGGATTTGATTGTGCAGGCTGCCGATGACGTACTCGCAGGCAAGCTCGACGGCCAGTTTCCGCTGGTGGTGTGGCAGACCGGTTCGGGCACGCAGTCCAATATGAACATGAACGAAGTGCTGGCCAACCGCGCCAACGAAATCGCAGGCACTGGCTTGGCCGCCTATCAGCCCGTGCACCCCAACGACCATGTGAACCACGCCCAGTCCACCAACGACAGCTTCCCCACCGCCATCCACGTCGCCGCCGCGATTGAAATCAACCGCCTGCTGATTCCCGCCGTTAAAGCCCTGCGCGACACGCTGGACAAAAAAGCCAAAGCGTTCGCGCCTATCGTGAAAATCGGCCGCACCCATTTGCAAGACGCGACTCCGCTGACTTTGGGTCAGGAATTTTCCGGCTACGTTTCCCAGCTTGACCACGGTTTAGACCGCCTGCAAGACGCGCTCAAAGGCTTGTACGAACTGCCCTTGGGCGGTACCGCCGTCGGCACAGGTTTGAACAGCCACCCCGAATACGCCGCCAAAGCCGCCGCGCGCCTGGCCGAGTTTTCTGGTTTGCCGTTTGTTACCGCGCCGAACAAATTTGAAGCATTGGCCGGACGCGATGCCGCCGTGTACGCCTCGGGCGCACTCAAAACCCTTGCCGCCAGCCTGAACAAAATCGCCAACGACATCCGCTGGCTCGCCTCCGGCCCGCGCTGCGGCTTGGGCGAAATCAAAATCCCCGAAAACGAACCCGGCTCGTCCATCATGCCCGGCAAAGTGAACCCCACCCAGTGCGAAGCCATGACCATGGTGTGCTGCCAAGTGTTCGGCAACGACGTCGCCATCGGCATGGCCGGTGCGTCGGGCAACTTCGAACTGAACGTGTACATGCCGATGATTGCCTACAACCTGCTGCAATCCGTGCGCTTACTCGGCGACGCCTGCAACAGTTTCAACGAAAACTGCGCCGTCGGCATCAAACCCGTGCCGGAAAAAATCGACTATTTCCTGCACCACTCGCTGATGCTGGTTACCGCGCTCAACCGCAAAATCGGCTACGAAAACGCCGCCAAAGTCGCCAAAACCGCCTACAAAAACGACAAATCCCTGCGCGAAACCGCCATTGAGCTGGGCTTGCTGACAGGCGAAGAGTTTGACGAACTGGTCGTGCCTGCGGATATGGTGGCACCGCGTTAAGCTGCTTTTCGTTTGATTTTGATTGGATACAGTAAAAAGGCAGCCTGAAAACCTTGTGACGGGGTTTTTAGGCTGCTTTTTTTGGTTTTCAGACGGCATTTAGGAGCAGCCTGAAACCCATTTGCAACATCACTCTCCATCAGGCAAACGCTCCATCCATGTTTGCAAGTCAAGACGGGTTTCGCTGCCATACACGCTGCCTGCGGGAATGCGGGCGCTCAGGTGGATTCGGTAGGTATTTCCTTGTTTTTCAATAAATTGCAGCTTGGTGTTGAATAGGTCACCGTGTTCAAAAACGTAAAGGGTGAAATAGGGTTCGTTGTACTCACTGTTCCAAGCATCGGGCAGAATCAGGGCTGTGCCTGTCAAATCATCTTTGTTTGCAAGGGGGATTGGGTCGCGCTCGGCATACAGGCGGGGGGTGCGCCCATAGAGATTGTGGCGGGCGGTGAGATCGGGGTTTTCGCCGCATTCAATATTAAAATCCCAGCTGTTGTAGGGCTGATGCCCGCTTTGGGGGCAATAGCGAAACACGGCGCGTTCAACGGGAAAAACGGTGCGGTGGATTTTAAGGCTGTTTTCCATAGCGTAACTTTCTGTGCAAAGGCAGCCTGAAAGCTGATTTCCCGCTTTCAGGCTGCCTTTCCAACTGCTGTTCAATCAGGCGCAATCAATACCAGCCGCGAAACTTCATCGCTTTTTCCAAGCGGCGGATGCTCATCATGTAGGACGCGGTGCGCAGGTCAATATCAAATTCTTGCGCCAAATCCCAAATATCGTTAAACGCGCGGCGCAGGACGACGGTTTGTTTTTCCTGCACTTCGTCGAATTCCCAGTAGTAGCCTTGCAGGTTTTGCACCCATTCAAAATAGGAAACGACCACGCCGCCGCAGTTGGCGAGAATGTCGGGCACAACCAGCACGCCGTTTTGGCGCATGATGGCGTCGGCTTCGGGCGTGGTCGGGCCGTTCGCGCCTTCGACGACGATTTTGGCGCGCACTTTGCCCGCGTTTTCGGAAGTGAGCTGGTTTTCCAGCGCGCAGGGGGCGAGTACGTCCACATCCAGCGCCAAGAGTTCGGCGTTGCTGATTTCTTTGCCGTAGCCCGCTTGGTTGGTAACAAAGCCGTTGGCGCGGAATTCTTGGATGATGGCGTCCATGTCCAGCCCGTTTTCGTTGTAAATGGCGACATCGACGGTGGAGATGGCGACGACTTTTGCGCCTGCTTGATGGGCGTAGAGACCGGTGTGGAAGCCGACGTTGCCGAAGCCTTGGATGGCGTAGGTCGCGCCTTTGACGTCTTTGCCGAGCTTGGCGAGCGCCTGCACGGCAGCGAAATTCACGCCGTAGCCGGTGGCTTCGTTGCGGGCGAGCGAGCCGCCGAATTCCACAGGTTTGCCGGTGAACACGCCGGGAGCGGATTTTTTGACGATGCTTTCGTATTCGTCGACCATCCACGACATGATTTTGCCGTTGGTGTTCACATCGGGCGCGGGGATGTCGATTTTTTCGCCGATTAAGGGCTCGATGGCGTTGGCGTAGCCGCGGGCGATGCGTTCAAGTTCGGCTTCGGAATATTGTTTGGGGTCAATGATCACGCCGCCTTTGCCGCCGCCGTAGGGCACGCCTGCAACGCAGCATTTGATGGTCATCCAGATGGAAAGGGCTTTGACTTCGTCGAAGCTGACATTGGGATGGAAGCGCACGCCGCCTTTGTAGGGGCCGACGGCGTTGTTGTGCTGGGCGCGGTAGCCGGTGAAGGTTTTGACGCTGCCGTCGTCGAGCTTCACTGGGAAGGTTACTTCCAGCGCGCGCATGGGGTTTTTCAGGATTTCGTAAACGGCAGGCTCGGCGTTGAGGCGGTCGCAGGCGGTTTTGACCTGTTTGCGGGCGATTTCAAAGGGGTTGAGGGTTTCTTTTGCAGTAGCGGACATGGCTTTTCCTGTGTTTGGGTTTGCGGGAATGTGCTCGGCACGGACAAAGGCGCAACTATATATAAAATTCGCGGGAAATGTAATAGTGTGTAACGGCTATTTCCCTAATTTTTAACATTGTCTACATTTTTGCACGATTTGTGTGAAGAAAACACAGGAGGGAAGGCGGCAGCGGAGTTTGACGTTTTGTGCGGGCGCAGGCCGTTTCCGACTGCACGGCAGGCGGGTCGGATTGTGCCGATGCGGTGTTTCAGACGGCCTTCGGGCGGCGCTGTGCCGGGTCGGCAGACAAATACAAAAGGCCGTCTGAAAACAGGGTTTCAAACCGTGTTTTCAGACGGCCTCGGGTTTTCAGACGGCCTTGTTACACAAAATCCGCCAGTTCGGGCAAAAAGCACTCGGCAAGGGCGAGGGTTTGACCTTGGTGGGTGAAGAAGGAGCGGCGGGCAAGGAAGGCCGTTGGGGCTTGGGCAACGGCAGCGGGTGCGGGGCGGGCGTATTGCAGAGGGCTGCGGTGCAGACCGGCGATGCCGCCGCCGAAGAGCATTTCGCCGAGGGGGCGCGTGCCGCAGTCGAGGATGCCACGCCAGAAGGCGGAATCGGGCGGGCACTGGCTGCGCGCCCAGACGACGGGTGTGTTGCCGAGGCAGAGGAAGACGTCGCGGCAGAAGGGCAGGGCAGTTTGCTCTGTTGCGCCGTTGGCGAGCAGGGGGGCGGCCTTGTCTGCGCCCAAGTGCAGCAGGTGCACGGAAAAGGCGTGCGGCAGGGCGCGCAGGGCGGCGGTGAGCGAGGGGGCGGTGATGATGTGCAAAAGTGCCGCGCCGCCGTTTTCAGACGGCCTCAACTCGGCGGGCGGCGCGTCGTGCCAGATGGGGGCGTTCATTTATGGTTGTAAAAGTTGCTGGCGAAATAAACCTGCGAGCCTTCGCGCAGCAGGACGAGGCAGATTGCGGCCAGCGGCAGGCCGATGAGCATGCCGGTGAAGCCCATCAGCTGGCCGAAGGCCATCAGCGAGAAGATTACCCAGAAGGGCGACAGGCCGATGCGGTCGCCGACGATTTTCGGCGTAATCAGGAAACTTTCGAGCAGCTGGCCGACGGCAAACACCGTCCACACGGTAAACAAGCCCTGCCAAGAACCGAATTGCAGCAGGGCGGCGACGGTGGCGAGCAGCAGGCCGGTAAACGCGCCCAGATAGGGTACGAACACGAGGATGCCGGCAATCATGCCGATGGCAAAGCCCGAGTCGAGGCCGGTGAGCATCAGCCCCGTGCCGTAGATAACGCCCATGATGAGCATCACCATCAGCTGGCCGCGTAAAAATTCGCCGAGCACTTCGTCCATTTCGCGGCTGATGCGGGTGTAGGTGTCGATAAAGCGGCGGGGAATGAGGGCGCGTATGCCGTGCGACCAGCGTTGCCAGTCGTATAAAAAGTAGTAAAGCAGCAGCGGCAGCAGGATGAGGTTGCTCAAACCGGCTGCCAGCGCGCCACCCTGCGCCATCAGGGCGGGGGCGAGGTTGGAGACGGTTTGCCGCAGTGTGCCGCTGTGGCTTTTGAGCCAGGCTTCGGCGGCTTCGCGGTTGAGCGGCAGGCTGCCGCCGAAATGGGCGTGCAGCCAGGGCAGGGCTTTGTTTTGCGCGAAATCCGTCAGCTGCGGCAGGCGGTTGAGCAGGTTTTGGAACTGCGTTATCAGCATCGGGATCAGTATCAGCAGCAGGGCGAGCAGTACGAGTAGGGCGAATATCATTACCAGCATCGAGGCGATGCCGCGCGAAATGTGGCGGTCGCGCAGTTTTTCCACCAGCGGGTTGAGGATGTAGGCGAGCACGGCGGCAACGACAAACGGTGTGAGGATGCCGCTCAGGGCGTATACCAGCCAGCCTGCGGCCAGGAAAAACACCGTGCCGATGATCCACGGCGAGAGGCCGCGTTTTTTCTTGATATACATGGGTTGTCTGCCGAAAAAGAAAAAGGCGCGCAGGATAACACGGCGCGGGTTTTGCCGCAGCAGGCCGTCTGAAACGGCGGCGAACGTTTTCAGACGGCCTGTTGCAAGTTCGGGTAAAATGCGCACCGTTTTTTTTCCTACCGTTTTGAAAGCAGAGCAGACATGAGCGAATCTTTAAGCTACCGCGACGCGGGCGTGGACATCGACGCGGGCGACCGCCTGGTCGAAAACATCAAACCCTTTGCCAAACGCACCATGCGCCCCGAAGTATTGGGAGATTTGGGCGGCTTCGGCGCGCTGGTTGAAATCGGCAAAAAATACCAAAACCCCGTACTCGTGAGCGGCACGGACGGCGTGGGCACCAAACTCAAACTCGCGTTTGACTGGGACAAACACGATACCGTGGGCATCGATTTGGTGGCCATGAGCGTGAACGATATTCTGGTACAAGGTGCAGAACCCTTGTTTTTCCTAGATTATTTCGCCTGCGGCAAACTCGATGTCGAACGCGCCACCGACGTGATTAAAGGCATCGCGCAAGGCTGCGAAGAATCCGGCTGCGCCCTTATCGGCGGCGAAACCGCCGAAATGCCCGGCATGTATCCCGAAGGCGAATACGATTTGGCGGGCTTTGCCGTGGGCGTGGTTGAAAAAGACCGCGTCATCAACGGCCGCAGCATTAAAGCGGGCGACGCGGTGCTCGGTTTGGCCTCCAACGGCGCACACTCCAACGGCTACTCGCTTATCCGCAAAATCATCGAGCGCGACGCGCCCGATTTGGACGCGGAATTTGACAATGGCAAAACCTTGCGCGAAGCCGTAATCGCCCCCACGCGCCTGTATGTCAAACCGATTCTGGCCACACTCAAACAATTTACTATCAAAGGCATGGCGCACATCACCGGCGGCGGCATCACCGAAAACGTACCGCGCATCCTGCCCGACAACACCGTTGCCCAAATCAACGCCAAAGCGTGGGAGATGCCCAAGCTGTTCCAATGGCTGCAACAAGCGGGCAATGTCGAGCCGCAGGAAATGTACCGCACGTTTAACTGCGGCATCGGCATGGTGCTGGTGGTCGCCGCCGAAGATGCCGATGCGGTAGCCGCGTTCCTTGCCGAACAGGGCGAAACCGTTTACCGCTTGGGCAGCATCCGCGAGCGCGAGGGCGGCGAGCACCAAACCCAAGTCGCTTAACGCCGAAGCAAAACAAAGGCCGTCTGAAAAAGCAAAACCATTTTTCAGACGGCCTCCCGTATCCAAACACACATTAAAGATAGCGCCATGAAAAAAACCTTTCTCGTTTGCACCCTGGCACTGCCCCTACTCTCGGCCTGCTACAACCCCGTGCTGCACGCCCTGTATCCCGACAAAAAAATCTTCGGCAGTCCCCAAGCCCTGTTTGCCAAAGCCCCGGCCAAACCCGGCGACTACACCCCCGCTCGCGACTACAAGCCGGAGGAAGACGCACGCCTGCGCATTTACGGCCGCAACTATTTTTCCACCATCGCCTACGAAGACACCGACTGCACCCCAAAATCCGACGCCATTATGGTAACGGCGGGCAACAGCTGGAGCGACACCGCCGCCTCTTTTCGCGGCATCGCCAAAAACTTCAGCCTCGGCATGCCCGAAAGCGACTACTCCCGCCAAGCAACCGGCAGCCAAAACGGCCGGGCTTTCTACCGCGAGCTGGCCGCACGCGGCGGACGCCCCGTGACCGTTCAGATTTTGAGCGGCGGCATGCCGATGAAAACCGGCAACACCACGACAAGCCAAAGCTGCCATGTTGCCGTGAAATTCATCCCCGAAGCCGGCAAAGACTACGAAGCGGTGTATTTTGAAGACGGCGGCCGCTGCGGTATGCAGATACAGGAAATTGGCGGCAGCGCCCCCCGCCCCGTCGAAGTGCAGCGCTGCAACACGCCCACCGGCCATTTGGCCAAGAAAAACCTGAAAGAAACCGGCAAAGCCATGCTGCCCGACATTCCCAAGCCTTTCGGCATCTACGGCCTGATTTACGACAAAATGAAAAAATCGAAAGACGAGACAAAACAATAAGCTCCAGGCCGTCTGAAACCTTTGAGGCCGTCTGAAACCCTTTCAGACGGCCTCAAACCATCCCCACGAAAGCCTATGCATGACCCGCAAAGCCCTTATCCGCGCCCTGCCCAAAGCCGAGCTGCACGTCCACATCGAAGGCACCTTCGAGCCCGAACTCATGTTTGAAATCGCCCGCCGCAACGGCGTGTCCATTCCTTATCCCGATGTCGAAACCCTGCGCCGCGCCTACGATTTCCACAACCTGCAATCCTTTCTCGACATTTATTACGCCGGCGCCTCGGTGCTGCTGTACGAGCAGGATTTTTACGACTTGGCCACCGCCTATTTCGCCCGCTGCCGCGACGATCATGTCGTACACAGCGAAATCTTTTTCGACCCGCAAACCCACACCGCACGCGGCGTAGCGTTTGACACCGTATTAAACGGCCTCACCCGCGCCTGCCGCGACGCCGAAACCAAATGGGGCATCGGCAGCCGCCTGATTATGTGCTTTTTGCGCCACCTCTCCGAAGAGGACGCATTCGCCACGCTCGAACAGGCTTTGCCGTTTAAACAACACATCATCGGCGTCGGCCTCGATTCCAGCGAAGTCGGCCACCCGCCCTCCAAATTCACCCGCGTGTTCGAGCGCGCCCGCGCCGAAGGTTTTCTCGCCGTTGCCCACGCGGGCGAAGAAGGGCCGCCCGAATACGTTTACGAAGCACTCGATTTGCTCAAAGTCAGCCGTATCGACCACGGCGTGCGCGCCGAAGAAGACGACGCGCTGATGCGCCGCCTGATTGCCGAACAAATGCCGCTCACCGTCTGCCCCTTGAGCAACTTGAAACTCAAAGTCGTCAGCGAGCTGACCCGCCACAACCTGCACCGTATGCTCGAACGCGGCGTACTCGTTACCGTCAATTCAGACGATCCGGCCTATTTCGGCGGCTATATGAACAAAAATTTCACCGACGTTGCCGATGCGCTGGACTTAAACGAAAACAACATCCGCATGTTGTGCAAAAACTCCTTCAAAGCATCGTTTTTGAGTGATGCGGAAAAAGAACAATGGTGCAGGCGCGTGGACGAATGCGTGCTTGATGCCGTCTGAAAACGCAGCGTGCACATCAAAATAGGAAAATAGGCCGTCTGAAAATGGGTTTCAGACGGCCTATTTCCTCCTTGCATTCTGACAAAACTTAACGCAGCTCAAATTTCCGCGTCCGCCTTTGTGTTAATTTCACCAGTGTTATACCGTTTCATTTGCAGCGGTATGGCAAGCAACGATGACGAAACCGAAAAGGACACAAAGCATGAAAATCTACTTAGCGATGATTTCCGCCGCCGCTCTGGCACTGGCCGCCTGCTCGCAGGAAGCGGCGAAACCCACCGAACCCGTGCCCGCTGCCGAAGCGGCCGTTTCCGCGCCCGATCAGGCCGCATCCGAAGCCGCTGCGGCCGACCAAGAGCAGGCACAGCAGCCTGCCGCGTCTGCCGAAACGCCCGAGCCGCAAGCGCCTGCCGAAGAGAAACCGGCACAAGAGGCCAAGCCTGAACCGGAAGCCAAGCCTGCCGAGAGCGCCGCTGCCGACGGCAAAAAAGTGTTCGACGGCCTGTGCTTCGGCTGCCACGGTGCGAACTCCGCCATTCCCGACACCCCGCGCATCACCCACAAAGACGAATGGGCGCCGCGCATCAAAAAAGGCAAGGACACCCTGTTCAAACACGCCCTCGAAGGCTTTACCGACAAGGGCATGATGCCCGCGCGCGGCGGCAATTCCGCGCTGTCGGACGACGAAGTGAAAGCCGCCGTGGTGTATATGGTGAACGAATCGGGCGGCAAGTTCTGATTTCCCGTCCGCCGCAGAGCGCCAAGGCCGTCTGAAAGCCCCGTTGCAGGCTTTCAGACGGCCTTTCGCATACCCACCGCGCCGCGCCGCGTGTTAGAATCGCGCCTTTGCAAATCTTCACAGGCCGTCTGAAAAAATCCGGCAAACGGCTTTTCAGACGGCCTGTTCCCCAACCCGAAACCCTCACGGAGCAAACAGCATGGATGAACTGATTAAAGAAGCCGCCCTGCGCTTTCACGAATACCCCAATCCGGGCAAAATCCAAGTCGCCCCCACCAAGCCCTTGGGCACGCAGTATGATTTGTCGCTGGCCTACTCGCCCGGCGTCGCCGCGCCCTGCATGGAGATTTACGACAACCCGCTGAACGCCTACAAATACACCGCCAAAGGCAACCTTGTCGCCGTGATTTCCAACGGCACGGCCGTGCTCGGCTTGGGCAACATCGGCGCACTGGCGGGCAAGCCCGTGATGGAAGGCAAGGGCGTGCTGTTTAAAAAATTCGCCAATATCGACGTGTTCGACATCGAAGTGAACGAAACCGACCCCGACAAGCTGGTGGAAATCATCGCCTCGCTCGAACCCACCTTCGGCGGCATCAACCTCGAAGACATCAAAGCGCCCGAGTGTTTCTACATCGAGAAAAAACTGCGCGAACGCTGCAACATCCCCGTCTTCCACGACGACCAGCACGGCACCGCCATCATCACCGCCGCCGCCGTTCTCAACGCCCTGCGCGTGGTGAAAAAAGACATCGGCCAAGTGTCGCTCGTCTGCTCCGGCGCAGGTGCGGCCGCCATCGCCTGCCTCGATTTGCTTGTCGCCCTAGGCATGAAACGCGAAAACATCACCGTCTGCGACTCCAAAGGCGTGATCTACCAAACCCGCGAAGACCGCGAGCGCATGGACGAGAGCAAAGTACGCTATGCTATTGCCGACAACGGCCAGCGCGTCCTCGCCGACGCCGTGTCCGGCAAAGACATCTTCCTCGGCCTCTCCGGCCCGAACGTGCTGAGCACCGACATGCTGAAAACCATGAACGCCAGCCCCATCGTCCTCGCTCTGGCCAACCCGCAGCCCGAAATCTGGCCGCCCGAAGCGAAAGAAGCCCGCCCCGACGTGATTATCGGCACCGGCCGTTCCGACTTCCCCAACCAGGTCAACAACGTCCTCTGCTTCCCCTTCATCTTCCGTGGAGCGCTTGATGTCGGCGCCACCACCATCAACGAAGAAATGAAACTCGCCTGCGTGCGCGCCATCGCCGATTTGGCCATGGCCGAATCCAGCGCGGAAGTAGCCGGCGCATACGGCGACGCCGAACTCACCTTCGGCCCCGAATACCTCATTCCCAAACCCTTCGACCCGCGCCTGATCGCCCGCATCGCCCCCGCCGTCGCCAAAGCCGCAATGGATTCCGGCGTCGCCACCCGTCCGATTGCCGATTTGGAAGCCTACGCCGAAAAACTCACCGAGTTCGTCTACAAAACCAGCCTCTTCATGCGCCCCGTCTTCAACCAGGCGCGCAAGGAAATCAAACGCATCGTCCTCACCGAAGGTGAAGACGAGCGCATTCTCCATGCCGCCCAGCAGGTCGTGTCGCAGAAACTGGCCTTCCCCATCCTGATTGGCGACGCCAAAACCATCGAAGAGCGCCTGATCGCGCAGGGTCTCACCATCCGCGCCGGCAAAGATTTCGAATTGATCGACCTCAACGGCAACCCGCACTACGAAGCAAGCTGGAAAGAGTATTACAACCTGCGCAAACGCCAAGGCGTCACCGAAGAAATGGCGCGTCGCCGCGTCAAAGCCAACAGCACCCTTGCCGGCGCGCTGATGGTCAAACTCGGCCACGCCGACGGCCTCGTCTGCGGCACGATGGGACGCTTCCACGACCACTTTGCCGTGATGGAAGAAGTGATCGGCTACAACAACCCCGAAAAAGAAGCCTTTGCCATGAACGCCCTGATTTCCAACAAAGGCAACTTCTTCATCGCCGACACCTACATCAATGAAAACCCCACCGCCGAGCAGCTGGCCAAAGGCACGCTGATGTGCGCCGCCGAAATGAAACGCTTCGGTATCAAGCCCAAAGCCGCGCTGGTGTCCAACTCCAACTTCGGTTCGCGCCGCGATGCGGATGCCACCAAAATGCAGCAGGCTTTGGAAATGATCCGCGAGCTTGATCCCGAGTTGGAAATCGACGGCGAAATGCAGGCCGACGTGGCCTTGGACGACGAAATGCGCCGCAGCATCTTCCCCGAAACCACGCTTTCGGGCGCGGCCAACCTGCTCGTCATGCCCAACGTCGAAGCCGCCAACATCAGCTACAACCTGCTGCGCGTCAACGCCACCGACGGCGTGACCGTCGGCCCGATCCTGATGGGCTTGAACAAACCCGTGCAAATCGTTACCCCGATTTCCACCGTGCGCCGCATCGTCAACATGATCGCTCTGGCCGCCGTGGACGCACAGCGCCAGTAAGCCTGTTTGGCAGACAAGAGGCCGTCTGAAAAGTCCGCAAAGACCTTTCAGACGGCCTTTAAAGCAGCTGAAACCCACTGCAAAACCCTCCATGCCGCGTCGGCAAAAAGAGGCCGTCTGAAAACAGGAAAATCCGTTTTCAGACGGCCTGAATATTGGGGATGCTTAGCGGATGCCCATTTTTCTTAATTTTTGCAGATTTTCGCGGGCAAGGGCTTTGGCTTCGGCATCGGCTTTTGTATCGGGCTGCGCCAGCGCTTTTTGCCACCATGCTTTGGCTTGTTGGTAATCTTGCGCCACGCCGCGACCGTTGGCATACATTAAGCCCAAATTGTATTGCGTCATAGCAAATCCTTGGTTGGCGGCTTTTTGATACCACGCCACGGCTTGTTGGTCATTCTGCTTCACACCCCAGCCCTTTTCATACATCACTCCCAAATTGAACTGCGCCTTAGCATCTTCCTGATTGGCAGCTTTTTGCCACCACGCTATGGCTTGTTGGTAATCCTGTGCTACGCCTCGTCCTTTCTCATACATCACGCCCAAATTATTTTGCGCCCGAGCATCGCCCTTCTCGGCAAGCGGCTGCCATAGCCGAAAGGCTTGTTCATAATTGCCGGTTTGGAAAGCCTGTCGCTGGATGACTGCATCCTGCCCGTGAAAGACTATCCCCTGCTGCACAACCCCAAACTGCACAGCATCAGACTGCGCAAACTGGATTTGAGCCGCCTGCCGCGCAACGAAAGCACGGTATCGCTGGACATCCGCCACGAACTCATCCGCGCCGAAAAACTGCCCGACATCTATCCAAATCTCCAACGCCTTGAACTCACCGCCTGCCGCCAAACCAACGACTTCTCTTTCGTTTCCCGCCTGCCGCAGCTGCAGGAAATCTGCTTCAGCACCGTCGCCAAACTGACCGCCGCGCCAGATTTTTCCCGCAATACCAAACTGCACACCGCCGGTTTTTTCAACTGCAAACACCTTGCCGCACTGGGCACGCTGCCACCTACCCTACGCAGCCTGTCGCTCACCTTTTCCCAAGTGCCCTTCCCCCAAATCGAAGCCGCCGCCCGCAGCGGCAGCCTGAAAAAGTTTACTTCCAGTCGGCCAAGGCACAAGAAACCCGGCAGTTTGAACAGCTCGCCGACGAATTGGGGCTGGAACAGTAAAAGGCCGTCTGAAAACCTGTATTACAGGTTTTCAGACGGCCTTTTTAACGGCAATGCTTTAGGGTCTGTTGACAATCAGCCTTGCGGCGGTGTTTTTGGCAAAAAATCCCCGCCTGCCGCGTCAAAAATGCTCGCAAGGTGTCCAACCTTGCTGTGCTTTTTTCCTTGCATTCGGGCATTTTTTACTCAAAAAACCGTCTCGCAAGCTGAATGTCAACAGACCCTAGGCCAGCGCTTCTTTCACCGCGCGGTATGCTTGGTCGATGGCGTCCTGCACATAGGGCTTCCATGCCACGTCGCTGCCGGACATCAGGATGTTGCCCAGGCGTTTTTGCATTTTTGCGGTGGTGTCCGCCGCGTTGCGCTCGGTGTTGAACAAATCCAGCCGCTCGTAGCTGTAGCCGTGCGACCAGCGGTTGATGGAAACGTCGAGCAAGTCGTCGTCGAGGTTTTCGCCTGCCAGCGCGTAGATGGCGCGAAGCTGTTTGAGCATTTCTTCTTTAATCGCGTCAAAGCTCATGCCCGCCAGTTTGCCGCGCCCTTTTTTATACATTTCCTGCGGCGTTTTGCCTTCGGTGGCGGTGGCGATATGCGCCATGTGGATCACAATCGGCTCGTCGGGCGTTTTGGCGAATTGGTAGTCGCCGATGCTGACGGGGTCGTCCAGTTTCACGTCGCAGAAGAAGGCGGCGGGCGAATACAGGCGGTGCACGCCGAGTTTTTTGAAGGCGCGGGCGTTTTTTACCAGGGCGTTGGCGTAAACCATGGGCGTGCGCGAGTTGCTCAGCTCGGCCGTTTTTTGCGCTTCGGGCATTTCGGGCATGATTTTCGCCGCCAGCGCGCTGTGTCCCGCGAAAATGCATTTTGCCGCGTCGGCGCGCGCCAAGTCTTGGCTGCCCGGGGTTTTGTATGCCACTGCCACGCCGTTTGCCGTGTTTTGCACAATCAGCGCGGTGCTGTTGAGGCGGATGCGCACGTTGTTGGCGGGCAAGTCCAGTTTGCCGTAGTCAAACTGCGCGGTAACGATGTCTTCCATGGTGTGGCCTGCGGCGATGCCGGGGATGAGTTTGCGCACCAGCAGGCGGGCGATGGAGGCGTTGCCGTCGGGGAAGTGGTAGATATAGGGCTCTTCGGTGTGGGCTGTGTGGCTGATTTGCAGGTTTTGCACGCCGGGGTAGCCGTCTTCCAGCGCGGAATAAACGGAAATGGCGTGGATGGAAATGCCCCAGTATTCGCTGCTGATTTGGGTGAGGTAGTTGAGGGCGCTTTCGGGCAGCTTGGCGGTGTTTTTCAGGAAGTCGTAGTAGCTCGTGCTGTGGGCAAGCTCGGCGCGCTCGCGTTTGTTTTTGCCCTGCCAGTAGTCGGCGGGCTTGGTGTACAGCGCGGTGAGCGCGGCGCGTGCGTCTTCGGGCATGGGGAATTGGGCGATAACGGCGGCGGCTTTGGCGTTGCCTATTTCAGGCTGCCCCGCGACGACGGCGTTTTTGCCGAAGGTGGCTTCGTCAAAGAATACGCCTTCTTTCAAGCCCCATTTTTGATACAGGGTTTGATCGAAATAGCGGTTGAATTTGGTGTAGTCGATGCCGAGGTCGCGCAAGAGCTGCTTGGCTTGGCGCGAATAGCCTGTTTTGGGCGAGTCGATGGATTCGCTGCCGCCGTAGCCCAAGATGAGTTTGCCGTTTGCATTAAATTCGTTGCGGGTGGCGTGTCCGCCGAAATCCTGATGCGCGTCCAAAATCAGGATCTTGGCTTTGGGGCGGGATTTTCGGTAGAGATAGGCGGCGGTCAAACCGCTTAATCCTGCGCCGATCACGATTAAATCGTATTGTTCGCCGGCTTTTTCGGGCAGGGTAACGCTTTGCCCGCGTAGGGCAAGGCCGTGGGCGGCGGCCTGGCTGCCGTCGTTGTCGCCCATCAGCGCGCGAATCAGCGCGGGCGGGTAATAGGCGGCGGCTTCTTCGGCGGCGAGGACGCGGTAAACGGGGCTGGCGAAGGCGAATGCGCCGACGGCGGCGGTGCTTTTGAGAAAGCGGCGGCGGGTGAGATGTAAAGGCATGGTGTGTTCCTTATTGTGTTGTGGTTGGCATAGTTGCTTAAAATGGAAATGAGACAAGGCAACAACGCTCGCCGTGTATGAGTAATACATAAGAGCGGTGGCAACGCCGTATCATTGAAATTCTAAGCAACTATAAAAAGGGGCGATTGTACTGGAATACAGGTCGGGCTTGAATGAGGCCGTCTGAGACCTTTGCAAAATTCCCCTCTTCCCCTTCTCCCCCCAACAGCCGAAATCCAAACACAGGTTGAGACCTTTGCAAAAAAGCCCTTCCTTCGACAGCCGGAACCCAAACACAGGTTTTCGGCTGTTTCCTCCCCCAATCACTCCTGATTTTACCCAAATACCCCCTTAATCCTCCCCGGACACCCCATAATCAGGCATCCGGGCCGCCTTTTAGGCGGCAACAGGCACACTTAGCCTGTTGGCCGCTTTCAACAGGTTCAAACACATCACCTTCAGATGGCTTTGCGCACTCACTTTAATCAGCCCGAAATAGGCTGCCCGGGCGTAGCGGAATTTACGGTGCAGCGTCCCGAAGCTCTGTTCGACCACATAACGGG
>NZ_JBKGTW010000006.1:0-78930 GCF_046546535.1 Neisseria sp. WLZKY-1 | reverse complement strand
CCGTTGAACTGATTGCCCCGATCGCCATGGAAGAAGGTTTGCGCTTCGCCATCCGCGAAGGCGGCCGTACCGTCGGTGCGGGTGTTGTGTCTACCGTAATCGCGTAAAGTTTAGAGGCCAGTAGCTCAATTGGTAGAGTATCGGTCTCCAAAACCGAGGGTTGGGGGTTCGAGACCCTCCTGGCCTGCCAAATAAAAAACTAACCGGCCTAGGGTCGGTTAGTTTTTATGTTTTTATAGGTTTTATATAATGGATAAACAAGATAGTGGGAGGCGGCTTGAGCCTGTAAGTGCGCTTATTGATCCTAAGTTGCAAAAGCAGGTGAAGAAATCAATGGCTAAAATCTTGATAAAGTTGACACTTATCATATTGTTGTCTGTTGGAACATGGTTTGTTCTTGCTCGGACATCCAATATTCCTGAGTACATGCAAAATTTGCTCATTATTTTTGCAATCCTTGTGGGTGTTATTATTGTCATGTGGGGTAACTTTTCCCGGTTTGTCAGGTATATAAAAGACTCCGTGGTTGAGCTGAAAAAAGTTGTATGGCCCGAGAAACCATATACGATAAAAATGACAGGTTTTGTTTTGATGTTTGCCGGCATGTTGACTGTTTTTATTTATATCGTTGATTCTGTAATTTCTCGGCTGTTATTTGATCTGCTGATGAGGTAGAAATAAATGTCTAAAAAATGGTATGTGGTTCAGGCATATTCTGGATTTGAGAAAAATGTACAAAAAACGCTAAAAGAGAGAATTGAACGGGAAGGCATGCTGGATCATTTCGGTTCGATTTTAGTTCCTGTTGAGGAGGTGGTTGATATCAAGAACGGACGAAAAACGGTTAGCGAAAGAAAATTTTTTCCTGGATATGTGCTTGTTGAAATGGAGATGACGGATGATTCTTGGTATTTGGTAAAAAGTACGCCGAGGGTGTCAGGTTTTGTTGGCGGTAGCGGAAATCGTCCCTTGCCTATTTCGCAGAGGGAGGTGGATGCGATTATGGCGCAAGTACAAATCGGTGGTGAAAAACCAAAACCAAGAGTGGAGTTTGAAGTTGGGCAGCAGGTAAGAGTGAATGAAGGGCCATTTGCTGATTTTAATGGAATAGTTGAAGAAGTTAATTATGAGAGAAATAGATTGAGGGTTTCTGTTCAAATTTTTGGACGAGAGACTCCTGTTGAGCTGGAGTTTGGTCAGGTTGAAAAGAATTAAGAGTAGGTTGTTCTTTAACTTGTACTTTTATTGAAGTTGCAGTAAAATAATTAGTTGTTTTACTTTTTGTTGATAACTGGGGAGCAATTGTATTGCGTTAATACCCATTTTAGGAGTTTATATAAGTGGCAAAGAAAATTATCGGCTACATCAAACTGCAGATTCCTGCAGGTAAGGCCAATCCTTCTCCTCCTGTTGGCCCGGCTTTGGGTCAACGTGGTCTGAATATTATGGAGTTTTGTAAAGCATTTAATGCTGCAACTCAAGGTATGGAGCCTGGTTTGCCCATTCCTGTTGTGATTACTGCTTTTGCGGATAAATCATTTACTTTTGTGATGAAAACTCCGCCTGCTTCCATCTTGCTGAAAAAAGCAGCTGGTTTACAAAAAGGCAGCTCCAATCCGCTTACTAATAAAGTAGGTAAGTTGACACGCGCTCAGTTGGAAGAAATTGCAAAAACTAAAGAGCCTGATTTGACTGCTGCTGATTTGGATGCAGCTGTTCGTACTATTGCAGGCTCTGCCCGTTCTATGGGTCTGGATGTGGAGGGTGTTGTATAATGGCAAAAGTATCTAAGCGCTTGAAAGCATTGCGCTCCTCTGTTGAGGCTAATAAGCTGTATGCTATTGATGATGCCATCACTTTGGTAAAAAAGGCAGCTACTGCAAAATTTGATGAATCTGTAGATGTTTCATTTAATTTGGGTGTAGATCCCCGTAAATCTGACCAAGTAATTCGTGGTTCTGTTGTATTGCCCAAAGGTACCGGTAAAACAACCCGTGTGGCCGTATTTGCCCAAGGTGCAAATGCTGATGCTGCAAAAGCAGCTGGTGCCGATGTAGTTGGTTTTGAAGATTTGGCTGCCGATATCAAAGCAGGTAATTTGAATTTTGATGTTGTCATTGCTTCTCCTGATGCGATGCGTATTGTCGGTCAGCTTGGTACCATTCTCGGTCCTCGTGGTTTGATGCCGAACCCCAAAGTCGGCACGGTAACTCCGAATGTAGCAGAAGCTGTTAAAAACGCAAAAGCCGGTCAAGTGCAATACCGTACTGATAAAGCTGGTATCGTGCATGCAACTATTGGTCGCGCCTCTTTTGCTGAGGCTGACCTGAAGGAAAACTTTGATGCTCTGCTTGATGCAATCGTTAAAGCCAAACCTGCAGCTGCAAAAGGTCAATATCTGAAAAAAGTAGCTGTGTCCAGCACTATGGGTTTGGGTGTTCGCGTTGATACTGCAAGTGTGAACAACTGAATATTTTGAAGATTTCAAGCAATCTAAGCACGCTTGGATTGCTTGAATTTGGACTACTTAAGTATTAAGTAGATGTCCAAGACCGTAGGGATCGTAAGATTTAATTGTAATAACCCTACGCAGACGGTAGTCCTGAAACAAATTGCAATATTACTGTTTGCAAAATGTCTTTTTAGGTTACCGCGCTGGTGGAGTATCAACCGGTACTCTTTTGATAAACAGTGGGAGGTAGACCTTGAGTCTCAATATTGAAACCAAGAAGGTGGCCGTAGAGGAAATCAGTGCAGCGATTGCTAATGCACAAACTCTTGTGGTTGCCGAATATCGCGGTATCAGTGTTTCCAGCATGACCCAGTTGCGTGCAAATGCACGTAAAGAAGGCGTTTATTTGCGCGTTCTGAAAAACACTCTGGCTCGTCGTGCAGTAGAGGGTACTTCATTTGCAGCATTGGCAGATCAAATGGTTGGTCCGTTGGTGTATGCTGCTTCTGAAGATGCTGTTGCTGCTGCAAAAGTGTTGCACCAATTCGCGAAAAAAGATGACAAAATTGTTGTGAAAGCTGGTTCTTATAATGGCGAAGTAATGAATGCTGCTCAAGTTGCGGAGCTTGCTTCTATTCCGAGTCGCGAAGAACTGTTGTCCAAACTGTTGTTTGTTATGCAAGCGCCTGTTTCCGGCCTTGCGCGCGGTTTGGCTGCTTTGGCAGAGAAGAAAGCAAGTGAAGAAGCTGCTTGATTAATACATTTTTGTCCGTTTGATTTATTTTTTAATACAATATTTGGAGTATAAATAGCATGGCTATTACTAAAGAAGACATTTTGGAAGCCGTTGGTTCTTTGACCGTAATGGAATTGAACGACTTGGTTAAAGCATTTGAAGAAAAATTTGGTGTTTCTGCTGCTGCTGTTGCAGTTGCCGCAGGCCCTGCTGCCGGAGGTGCTGCTGCTGAAGAAAAAACTGAATTTGATGTAATCTTGGCTGCTGCAGGTGAGCAAAAAGTCGGCGTGATTAAAGTTGTCCGCGCAATTACTGGCTTGGGTCTGAAAGAGGCGAAAGATATCGTTGACGGTGCTCCTAAAACCCTTAAAGAAGGCGTTTCCAAAGCTGAAGCTGAAGATATCCAAAAACAATTGGAAGAAGCCGGCGCTAAAGTCGAAATCAAATAAGAGTCGTCCAAATATAGGCTGGCAGCTTGTCTGCCAGCCTTATTGTGTCTGCTTGAATCATACTTATATATTTACTTAAATTTTCATAAGTGGTTTGCGGGTTGCTGCCAGCCGTAATAAAAATTTAAGTAAGTTTTAAAGTTTAAGTAGGTTTCAAATGTCTGAAACATTTCAGACTACCTGATTGTTAATGAACCGGTTCATTCGGTTATTTTTTATTTACTTTGTTGGAGTGTTACGCCATGGCTTATTCTTTTACCGAGAAAAAGCGTATCCGCAAAAGTTTTGCGAAGCGTGAAAATGTCTTGGAGGTTCCTTTTTTGCTGGCTACACAGCTGGATTCCTACGCCAAATTTTTACAACAGGAAAAGGGCTACGATAAGCGCATCGACGAAGGTCTGCAGGCTGCCTTCAACTCGATTTTTCCGATTGTGAGCCATAATGGTTATGCCCGCTTGGAATTTGTCCACTACGTCTTGGGCGAGCCTCTCTTCGATATTCCCGAATGCCAGTTGCGTGGTATCACGTATGCAGCTCCCCTTCGTGCACGTATCCGCTTGGTAATTCTTGATAAAGAGTCTTCAAAGCAGGATGTGGTAAAAGAAGTTCGTGAAAACGAAGTGTATATGGGTGAAATCCCTCTGATGACACCAAGCGGATCATTCATTATTAACGGTACAGAGCGTGTAATTGTTTCCCAGCTGCACCGCTCTCCCGGCGTATTTTTTGAACATGACCGTGGCAAAACCCATTCGTCCGGCAAACTGCTTTTTTCTGCTCGTGTGATTCCTTACCGCGGCTCTTGGCTGGATTTTGAGTTTGATCCGAAAGATCTGCTCTATTTCCGTATCGACCGCCGCCGCAAAATGCCGGTTACCATTCTTCTCAAAGCTTTGGGTTACAGCAACGAGCAAATTCTTGGTACCTTCTACGACAAGGAAAAGTTTTACTTTTCCAAAGACGGAGCGCGTACTGATTTGGTTGCAGGCCGTCTGAAAGGTGAAAGTGCCAAGCTGGACATTACCGATAAAGAGGGCAATGTCTTGGTTGCCGCCGGCAAGCGGGTTACCGCCAAAAATATCCGCGATATTGAAAAAGCGGGCATCAAACATCTGCCTGTCGATCCTGACAGCTTGGTCGGCAAGGTTTTGGCAAGGGATGTTGTGGTTGAAGACACGGGTGAAGTTTTGGCGTCCGCCAATGACGAAATCACTGAGGAGTTGTTGGCGCAGTTGGATATTCACGGCGTCAAAGAGATTGAAACCTTATACATCAATGATTTGGATCAGGGTGGCTATATTTCCGCCACTTTGCGTACCGATGAAACAAATGGCCAACATGCTGCGCGCATTGCCATTTACCGCATGATGCGTCCGGGCGAACCGCCTACCGACGAAGCAGTCGAGTTGTTGTTTAACAGATTGTTCTTCAATGAAGAAAGCTACGATTTGTCCCGTGTAGGTCGTATGAAATTCAATACGCGCACTTACGAACAGAAGCTCAGCGACGAACAGAAAGCTTCTTGGTATGGTCGTTTGCTGAATGAAACCTTTGCCGGTGCAGCAGAAAAAGGCGGTTTCGTATTGAGCGTGGAAGACATTGTGGCATCCATTGCCACTTTGGTAGAACTGCGGAACGGCCACGGCGAGGTCGACGATATCGACCATTTGGGTAACCGCCGTGTCCGCTCAGTGGGCGAATTGGTGGAAAACCAGTTCCGCAGCGGTTTGGCACGTGTCGAACGTGCGGTGAAAGAGCGTCTCAATCAGGCCGAATCGGAAAACCTGATGCCGACGGATCTGATCAATGCCAAACCCGTATCTGCCGCGATCAAAGAATTTTTCGGTTCCAGCCAACTGTCGCAGTTTATGGATCAGACCAACCCGCTGTCGGAAATTACCCATAAACGCCGTGTTTCCGCACTCGGCCCGGGCGGTCTGACCCGCGAACGCGCAGGCTTCGAGGTGCGCGACGTGCATCCGACCCACTACGGCCGCGTTTGTCCGATTGAAACACCGGAAGGCCCGAACATCGGCCTGATCAACTCGTTGTCGGTTTACGCGCGCACCAACGAATACGGCTTTTTGGAAACTCCCTACCGTCGCGTGGTTGACGGCAAAGTGACTGATGAAATCGAATATCTGTCGGCCATTGAGGAAGGCAGGTTCGTGATTGCGCAGGCCAATGCCGCCTTGGATGCAAAAGGCCGTCTGATTGACGAGCTGGTTACCTGCCGTGAAAAAGGCGAAACCATCATGGCTACCGTCGACCGTGTCCAATATATGGATGTGGCAACCGGCCAGGCGGTATCGGTAGCGGCTTCGCTGATTCCATTCTTGGAGCATGACGACGCCAACCGCGCTTTGATGGGTGCGAACATGCAGCGTCAGGCGGTTCCCTGTCTGCGTGCGGAAAAACCGATGGTGGGGACGGGCATCGAACGCGCCGTAGCCGTCGATTCGGCAACCGCCATCGTTGCCCGCCGCGGCGGTGTGGTCGAGTATGTCGATGCCAACCGCGTTGTGGTGCGTGTACACGATGA
The DNA here is from genome assembly GCF_046546535.1 of Neisseria sp. WLZKY-1. Classification (NCBI taxonomy): domain Bacteria; kingdom Pseudomonadati; phylum Pseudomonadota; class Betaproteobacteria; order Neisseriales; family Neisseriaceae; genus Neisseria; species Neisseria sp. WLZKY-1. The sequence goes on along the minus strand of NZ_JBKGTW010000006.1, from coordinate 72,751 downwards.
AGAGGCAGTGGCCGGCGAAGTGGGTGTGGACATCTACAATCTGGTGAAATTCACCCGTTCCAACCAATCGACCAATATCAACCAACGTCCTGCTGTCAAAGCAGGTGACGTGTTGCAGCGCGGCGATTTGGTGGCCGATGGCGCTTCGACCGATTTGGGAGAACTGGCGCTGGGTCAGAATATGACCATCGCCTTTATGCCGTGGAACGGTTACAACTATGAAGACTCGATTCTGATTTCCGAAAAAGTGGCAGCTGACGACCGCTACACCTCGATTCACATCGAAGAGTTGAACGTGGTTGCGCGCGATACCAAGTTGGGCGCGGAAGACATCACCCGCGACATTCCGAATCTGTCCGAGCGTATGCAAAACCGTTTGGACGAATCGGGCATCGTCTATATCGGCGCGGAAGTGGAAGCGGGCGACGTGCTGGTCGGCAAAGTAACGCCCAAAGGCGAAACCCAGCTTACTCCCGAAGAAAAACTGCTGCGCGCCATCTTCGGCGAAAAAGCATCCGATGTGAAAGACACCTCGCTGCGTATGCCAACCGGCATGAGCGGCACCGTAATTGACGTGCAGGTATTCACCCGCGAAGGCATCCAGCGCGACAAGCGTGCCCAATCGATTATCGATGCCGAGCTCAAACGCTACCGTTTGGATTTGAACGACCAGCTGCGCATTTTCGACAACGACGCATTCGACCGTATCGAACGCATGATTGTCGGCCAGAAAGCCAACGGCGGCCCGTTGAAGCTGGCCAAAGGTAGTGTCATTACAGCCGAATATCTGGCCGGCTTGCCGAGCAAACACGACTGGTTCGACGTACGCGTGGCCGACGAGAACATCGCCAAACAGATGGAGCTGATCAAAGGCAGCCTGCAAGACAAACGCGAAGAAGCCGAAAGTCTGTTTGAAATCAAGAAAAAGAAAATGACACAGGGCGACGAGCTGCAACCCGGCGTACAGAAGATGGTGAAAGTGTTCATCGCCATCAAACGCCGCCTGCAGGCGGGCGACAAAATGGCCGGACGCCACGGTAACAAAGGCGTGGTATCGCGCATTCTACCCGTGGAAGACATGCCCTACATGGCAGACGGCCGTCCCGTCGACATCGTGCTGAACCCGCTGGGTGTGCCGTCGCGTATGAACATCGGCCAGATTCTCGAAGTGCATTTGGGTTGGGCGGCAAAAGGCATAGGCGAGCGCATCGGCCGCATGCTTGACGAACAGCGCAAAGTCAAGGAAATCCGCAAGTTCCTCGATACCATGTACAACGGCGATTTGGGCGGCCCCGACATGCACAAGGAAGACCTGTCGAAGCTGAGTGACGAAGAAATCCTCACGCTGGCGCACAATCTGCGCAACGGCGCGACTTTCGCTTCGCCCGTATTCGACGGCGCCCACGAGAGCGAAATCAAAGCCTTCCTCGAGCTGGCCTACCCGAGCGACGATCCCGAAGTGCAGAAACTCGGCTTCAACGACACTAAAACCCAGATTACGCTCTACGACGGCCGATCCGGCGAACCGTTCGACCGCAAAGTTACCGTCGGCGTGATGCACTATCTGAAACTGCACCACTTGGTGGACGAAAAAATGCACGCCCGCTCGACCGGACCGTACTCGCTCGTAACCCAGCAGCCCTTGGGCGGCAAAGCCCAGTTCGGTGGCCAGCGTTTCGGTGAGATGGAGGTGTGGGCGCTGGAAGCCTACGGCGCATCCTACACCTTGCAGGAGATGCTTACCGTCAAATCTGACGACGTCAACGGTCGTACCAAAATGTACGAAAACATCGTCAAGGGCGAACACAAAATCGACGCCGGCATGCCCGAATCGTTCAACGTCCTCGTCAAAGAAATCCGCTCGCTGGGCTTGGATATCGACTTGGAACGCCATTAAAACGGAGTTTCAGACGGCCTCTGCCTTCATCAGGCCGTCTGAAAAGACCGCCGCCCGTTTACTGAAACAAAATACGGACGGCGCTGTTCTTCCCGTTTTCAGACGGCCTCCTGCCCGCTGCCGACAGGCCGTCTGAAAAAAACGTTTCGGCATCCCGCCAAAAGCGGCGGGACAAAAAACACACTTCCTTATTAAGGAGCAAAAATGAAAGCATTGTTAGATTTGTTTAACCCCCTGCAAGCCGCAGGAATGGAAGAAGAATTCGATGCCATCAAAATCGGCATCGCCTCCCCCGAGACCATCCGTTCGTGGTCTTACGGCGAAGTGAAAAAACCCGAAACCATCAACTACCGCACCTTCAAACCCGAGCGCGACGGCCTTTTCTGTGCCAAAATCTTCGGTCCGGTCAAAGACTACGAATGCCTGTGCGGCAAATACAAGCGCCTGAAATTTAAAGGTGTTACCTGCGAAAAATGCGGTGTGGAAGTGACTTTGTCGAAAGTGCGCCGCGAGCGCATGGGACATATCGAACTGGCCGCGCCCGTCGCCCACATCTGGTTCTTGAAATCCCTGCCTTCCCGTCTCGGTATGGTGCTGGACATGACCCTGCGCGACATCGAGCGCGTGCTGTACTTTGAAGCTTTCGTCGTGACCGATCCCGGCATGACGCCGCTGCAACGCCGCCAGCTGCTGACCGAAGAAGACTACTATCAGAAGCTTGAAGAATACGGCGATGATTTCGATGCCAAAATGGGCGCGGAAGGCATCCGCGACTTGCTGGCCGGGCTCAATATTTCCGCCGAAGTGGAAATGCTGCGTCAGGAATTGGAAAGCACCAATTCCGACACCAAAATCAAAAAAATCGCTAAACGCCTGAAAGTGCTGGAAGCCTTCCAGCGCAGCGGCATGAAGCTCGAATGGATGATTATGGACGTGCTGCCCGTGCTGCCGCCCGACTTGCGTCCCCTCGTGCCGCTGGACGGCGGCCGTTTTGCCACTTCCGATCTGAACGACCTCTACCGCCGCGTCATCAACCGCAACAACCGCCTCAAACGCCTGCTCGAACTGCATGCGCCCGATATCATCGTGCGCAACGAAAAACGTATGTTGCAGGAAGCGGTAGATTCCCTGCTCGACAACGGCCGCCGCGGCAAAGCCATGACCGGCGCTAACAAACGTCCGCTCAAATCGCTGGCCGACATGATTAAAGGCAAGGGCGGCCGTTTCCGCCAAAACTTGCTTGGCAAACGCGTCGACTATTCCGGCCGTTCCGTGATTACCGTCGGTCCCTACCTGCGTCTGCACCAGTGCGGCCTGCCGAAAAAAATGGCCTTGGAGCTGTTCAAACCGTTCATTTTTCACAAACTCGAACTGCGCGGCGAAGCGTCTACCGTCAAAGCGGCGAAAAAACTGGTCGAGCAGGAAGTGCCGGTGGTTTGGGACATTCTTGACGAAGTCATCCGCGAACACCCGATTATGCTCAACCGTGCGCCGACCCTGCACCGCTTGGGTATCCAGGCCTTCGAACCGATTCTGATCGAAGGCAAAGCCATCCAGCTGCACCCCTTGGTGTGCGCCGCGTTCAACGCCGACTTCGACGGCGACCAAATGGCCGTCCACGTTCCGCTGAGTCTGGAAGCGCAGATGGAAGCCCGCACCCTGATGCTGGCCTCCAACAACGTGCTCTCTCCCGCCAACGGCGAGCCGATTATCGTGCCCTCGCAAGACATCGTCTTGGGTCTCTACTACATGACCCGCGACAAAATCAACGGCAAAGGCGAAGGCAGCCTGTTTGCCGATGTGAAAGAAGTACACCGTGCCTATCACACCAAACAGGTTGAGTTGGGTACGAAAATCACCGTGCGCCTGCGCGAGTGGGTAAAAAACGAAGCGGGCGAATTCGAGCCGGTGGTCAAACGTTACGAAACTACTGTCGGACGCGCCTTATTATCCGAAATCTTGCCCAAAGGTCTGCCGTTTGAATACATTAACAAAGCGCTGAAGAAAAAAGAAATTTCCAAGCTGATTAACGCATCGTTCCGCTTGTGCGGCCTGCGTGACACCGTGATTTTCGCCGACCACCTGATGTACACCGGTTTCGCTTTTGCAGCTAAAGGCGGCATCTCCATCTGCGTCGACGATATGGAAATTCCGAAAGAGAAACCGCAGCTGCTGGCCGAAGCTCAGGCCGAAGTGAAGGAAATCGAAGACCAATACCGCCAAGGTTTGGTTACCAACGGCGAGCGCTACAATAAAGTGGTCGATATTTGGGGGCGCGCGGGCGACAAAATCGCCAAAGCGATGATGGACAATCTGTCCAAACAAAAAGTCATCGACCGCGACGGCAAAGAAGTCGAGCAGGAGTCGTTCAACTCCATCTACATGATGGCCGACTCCGGTGCGCGCGGTTCCGCCGCCCAGATTAAACAGCTTTCCGGCATGCGCGGCCTGATGGCCAAACCGGACGGCTCGATTATCGAAACGCCGATTACCTCCAACTTCCGCGAAGGCTTGTCGGTACTGCAATACTTTATTGCGACACACGGTGCGCGCAAAGGCTTGGCCGATACCGCCTTGAAAACCGCCAACTCCGGTTACCTGACCCGCCGTTTGGTAGACGTCACCCAAGACTTGGTTGTCATTGAAGACGACTGCGGCACTTCCGACGGCTTCGTCATGAAAGCCGTGGTGCAGGGGGGCGACGTGATCGAACCGCTGCGCGACCGCATTTTGGGACGCGTTGCCGCACAGGACATCGTCGATCCTTCCAGCCATGAAACCTTGGTGGAAGCCGGCACCATGCTGTCCGAGCAGCTTGTCGACCTCATCGACAATTCGGGCGTGGACGAAGTGAAAGTGCGCACACCGATTACTTGCAAAACCCGCTACGGCCTGTGCGCCAAGTGTTACGGCCGCGACCTTGCGCGCGGCAAACTGGTTAATGCGGGCGAAGCCGTCGGCGTGATTGCCGCCCAGTCCATCGGCGAACCGGGCACCCAGCTCACCATGCGTACCTTCCACATCGGCGGCGCGGCTTCCCGTGCGGCGGCAGCCAGCCAAGTGGAAGCCAAATCCAACGGTACGGCGCGTTTCAACAGCCAGATGCGCTATGTCGCCAACAACAAAGGCGAACTCATCGTCATCGGCCGCTCCTCCGAAGTCGTCATCCACGACGACATCGGCCGCGAGCGCGAACGCCACAAAGTGCCCTACGGCGCGACACTGCTGGTTCAGGACGGCGCAGCCGTCAAAGCCGGCCAAACCCTCGCCACTTGGGATCCGCACACCCGCCCGATGATTACCGAGCACGCCGGCACGGTGAAATTCGAAAACGTCGAAGAAGGCGTTACCGTCGCCAAACAAACCGACGAAATCACCGGCCTGTCCACCCTCGTCGTCATCGACGGCAAACGCCGTTCCAGCAGTGCCAGCAAACTGCTGCGCCCGACCGTGAAGCTGCTCGACGAAAACGGCGAAGAAGTGAAAATCCCCGGCACCGAAACCGCCGTGTCCATGGCCTTCCCCGTCGGCGCGGTGATTACCGTGCGCGAAGGGCAGGAAATCGGCAAAGGCGACGTACTGGCGCGTATCCCGCAGGCTTCCACCAAAACCCGCGACATTACCGGCGGTCTGCCGCGCGTGGCCGAACTCTTCGAAGCCCGCATTCCGAAAGACGCCGGCATGCTGGCCGAAGTCACCGGCACCGTCTCCTTCGGCAAAGAAACCAAAGGCAAACAGCGCCTGGTGATTACCGATGTCGACGGTGTGGCACACGAGACCCTGATTTCCAAAGAGAAACAAATCCTCGTCCACGACGGTCAAGTGGTGAACCGCGGCGAAACCGTCGTCGACGGCTCCGTCGATCCGCACGACATCCTGCGCCTGCAAGGCATCGAAGCCCTGGCACGCTACATCGTGCAGGAAGTGCAGGAGGTTTACCGCCTGCAAGGCGTGAAGATTTCCGACAAACACATCGAAGTCATCATCCGCCAGATGCTGCGCCGCGTGAACATCGCCGACGCGGGCGACACCCACTTCATCACCGGCGAACAGGTCGAACGCGCCGACGTGATGGCCGCCAACGAAAAAGCCCTGGCCGAAGGCAAAGAGCCCGCCCGCTTTGACAACATCCTTTTGGGTATCACCAAAGCCTCGCTCTCAACCGACAGCTTCATCTCCGCCGCGTCCTTCCAGGAAACCACCCGCGTGCTGACCGAAGCCGCCATCATGGGCAAACGCGACGAATTGCGCGGCCTGAAAGAAAACGTTATCGTCGGCCGCCTCATTCCCGCCGGCACCGGCCTCACCTACCACCGCTCCCGCCGCCGCCAATGGGCGGAGCGGCTGGCAGATGCGAAGGCCGAAGATACCGCGCTGACTGCTGCCGAAGCTGCCGCCAACAGCGGATTGGAAAACTGATCCGAAAGCAAACGCCGTCTGAAAAGACGGCGTTTTTTCATGTTGGTTAAGCGGGCGAATCAAATCCCGCATCATTCTGCCGCCGCCGTTATGTCCGCACAAAAAACAAAGACGTTGATTCAAAATACCGAAAGGCCGTCTGAAAGCGCAGCTTCAATGAAGCTGAAACGTTCAGACGGCCTTTCGCCCCGCGTGTAGAGCGTGTCACTCTGCGACGCACGCGTTTTCGAAGTCTCGACAGATTTCATCGGAAAGGCTATGTCCAACTTCCAAGCGCTGCGATGTATGCATTGAGGCCGTCTGAAGCCTGTTTGGCGGCTTTCAGACGGCCTCAGTTTTGCCGCAGCACTTGCCGGTAAATCGCTTTCAGACGGCCTGTGACTGCGGTTTCGCCGTATTCGGCGAGGCAGTCGGCGCGCAGTTTTTCGGGGTTGTAGCGGTGGCGGCGGGCGTAGAGTTCGAGCAGGACGGTGGCGAGGGCTTCGGGGTTTTCGGGCGGGACGAGCAGGCCGTTGCCGTCGTTGACGATGCCTTCGGGACCGCCGCAGCGGGTGGCGGCGACGGGCAGTCCCTGCGACAGGGCTTCGATAAAGACGACGCCGAAGGTTTCGCTGCGGCTGGCGAGGGCGAAGGCGTCGCTGCGGCGCATAAGGCGGCGCACGCTGGCGGGGGCGAGTGCGCCGTGGAAGGTGACGGCGTGTGCGATGTTCAGACGGCCTGCTTGGTTTTGCAACTGTGCCAGTTCGCTGCCGCCGCCGCCGATTTCGAGGCGCAGGACGGGTTGGCTTTGCAGGGCGCGGGCGAAGGCATCAAGGAGGATGTCGAAGCCTTTGTTGTGGTCGAGGCGGCCGACGGCGCAGAAGGTGAAGGTGTGGTTTGTGCGGTTTGTTTGGTTTTCAGACGGCCTTTCGGCGGCGAAGGGTTCGGCGAAGTCTGCGCCGAGGATGTTGGGCAGGTATTGCCAGTCCTGGCCGGGGTATTCGGTTTCGAGCAGGCGGCAGAAGGCGGGGCTGACGGCCAGCCGCGCCGCCGCGCCCGCTGCGGCTCGGTTCATGGCGGGGCGCTGCCAGTTGCGGATGAGGCCGCGCGCGTAGGTGCTGCTGTGTTCGGTGATGATGTAGGGGATGTTGTGGCGATCGGCGATGCGGCGGGCGAGGATGCCGCCGTGGTTGACGGCGTGGGCGTGCAGGAGGTCGGGGCGGCCTTGTTCTTTTAGGTAGCGATCGAACAGACGCATGCCGGCGGCGAGCCAGCGTTCGCGGTCGAGATGGGGCAGGGGCGGGCAGAGGTAGGTGTTGTGGGCGGTGTAGGTGGGAATGAGGCCGTCCCCGCCTGAGGCGTGCGGGGATGACGTTTCTGAAAAGATGTTTTCGCCGTAGCGGCCGGTGAAGATTTCGCGCAGGCGGCGCGGCGAGCGGAACAGGGGGGCGACGACGCCGACGCGCAGGCCGGCGCGGGCGAGGGCGTGCGCCTGTTGGCGGAAGAAGATGCCGTCGAGGGAGTCGGGCGTTTCGGGATACCAGGAGGGGAGGAGGAGGATGTGCATGTTTTTTTGTTTTCAGACGGCATGTGTCGGTAAGGCCGTCCCTGCCGCTACCCCTTCGGGGCATAAACGCGGGGATGATGTTTTTGAAAAAGGTAAACCTTTTTGTGGAAGGTAAAAAATCAGGCCGCCTTTGTTTTCAGACGGCCTGTCCGCTTATTCGGCGGGAGCGGGATTGGGTTTGTTCTGACTAGTCGAGAACCATTTCTGATAAATTTTATCGTAAGTGCCGTCGGCCTTGATTTGCTCCAAACCGCGGTTGAGCTTGTTGAGCAGTTCGGTATTACCTTTTTTCACTGCCAAAGCATAATGTTCTTTAGGCAAGGTGTTGTCGCTTACTACACGCAGCTTTTGTTCTTTGTACTTATTGGAGTAATAGTACAAAGGGCCCAAGTCGGCGAATGCACCATCAGCTTCTTTAAGCATCACTTTGCGGACTGCCTCCCACATAGACGGGCTTTGAACCACAGTACCGTTGCCGGCCTGCAGTTTAGCCAAGGTAGACTCCCCCACTGTGCCGACTACTGTAGCAATATTTCTGCCTTTTACGTCGTTCAGTGAAGTAATCGGGCTGTTTTCAGGCACAATCAGACCCAGTGATGTTTCAAAGTGTGAGTTGGTAAAATCAACGATAGTTTTACGCTCGTCGGTAATTGAAATTGCGGAAACCGCGATGTCTGCACCATTACCTAAATCTTCCAGCATACCCACAAACGGGTGGGGAACGAAGTTTACTTGAAAGCCTTGTTTGTCACCGATGGCGGTAACAAGGTCGATACCGAAGCCGGATGGGCGGTTGTCGGCATCCGCCATCACAAAGGGCGCAAAGCCGCCGACCTCGAAAAATACGTTTTGCACTGGACGGGTATCCTGCACAAAATTTCCAGCTTCAGATGCGCTTTGCGCTTTGCTGCTGCCACCGCTGCCGGAGCCGCCGCAGGCCGCCAAAGAAAACATTACCACCAAGGACATAAAACGCCGTAATGAAATCATTATGGTTCTCTCTCTACTGTGTAATTAAAAAAACGGTCAGGGCAGCCTGAAACTATTTGCGCAGGCTGATGACGATGGCGGCGCTGCGGTTGCGCCAGGTAATCGGGATAACGAAGGAGCGGTCCTTGCGCGGCAGCAGGATTTCGTCGGGCGCGCCGCGCAGGACGATGGGCACGGAAATTTCAAACTCTTCGCCAAACTCGCTGCGGGCGTTGCCAGCGATGGTGTTGGCCACTTCGCCCACCAAATCGACCATCAGTTCTTCGCTGGTGTCTTTTTCGCCTATCAGCACCAGAAGGCGTTCGAGCAGTTCTTTGGGGGCGGTGAAATAGACGACGCCCTGGTTTTTTCCCGAAATAGCAATCACGCCGGTGAAGTCTTTGGCCGACGGTATTTTGTTTTCAATCAGATAGGGAGTGCCGACTACCAGTTCTTCCCCTGTGATCATTTGGGCGAAATATTTTTGCACGCCTTCGATAAATATTTGTAATTTCTCTTCTTTCATGTTTATTCCTGTATTTGCAACAATTATTCCGGGCGGCGGTTGCGCCCGTTTTGCCAAGGCGGCCAAAAATCAGTCTTCCAGCATTTCGTTGAGCGCGCCGAACAGTTCTTCGTCGGAAAAGGGTTTGTAGAGGAAGCCGCGCGCACCCAGTTGCAGGGCTTTGATGCCGGTGGCTTTGTCGGCCAGCGCGGAAACAACCAGGATATTGGCGTTTTCGTCCATAGCGGTGATTTGGGCGATGCACTCCAAACCGTCCATTTTGGGCATGGTCAAATCCATGGTGACCACGTCCGGGTGGTGCTGGCGGTATAGGGTGATTGCTTCTTCGCCGTTTGATGCGGACGCTACTACTTCGAAATCCATTTTGCTCGACCCGCGTGAAATGCGGTTGCGGATAACGTTGGAGTCGTCGACAACCATAATGCGTTTTGCCATAGTTTTTAATCCTTATCCTAATTTGGGCAGTGTGAAGGTGAAGCGGGTGTAGCTTTGCGGACGGCTGGCGACATTGACCGTGCCGTTCAAAGAGACGATGCGGTCTTTGATGATGTCCAAGCCTACGCCGCGCCCGGCATCTTCGGTGCTGTCGTCGGCGGTGGAGAAACCGGGGGTGAACAACAGGGAAACCAGTGTCTGTTTGTCGAGTTTGGCAGCCTCTTCCTCAGTGTATCGGCCGAGTTTCACGGCTTTTTGCGCGATGGCCTGGTAATCGATGCCGTTGCCGTCGTCTTCAAAAGTCAGCACGAAACGGTCGCCGTGGTATTTCAGACCCATGTGGACGTGGCCGACGGTCAGTTTGCCGCGCTGGTTGCGCACTTCGGGTTTTTCGATGCCGTGTACGACGGCATTGCGCAGCAGCTGGATGGCGATTTCTGTGATGACCCGATCCATCTTTTTGTTGCCGGTGCTTTCCAAACCGCTGTAAGTGAAGGCGGCTTCTTTTTTGTTGCGCTTGGCGATGTCGGCGACAAAGTCGGCATAGCGACTGCGGGTGGTTTGCGGCACGGCGGGTTGCTGGCCTTCCAAAACGACAGGGGCGGTGCCGCCGATTTTGGACAACAGGTCTTCGATGGTGTGGGTGAGGCGGATCAGTTCTTCCAGCTGCACGGTCAGACCGAGGAAGTTTTCGCCGGACAGTTTGGGCGTTTGTTTCAGACGGTTGAGGTTGGCCTCGAAGTTTTCCGCCATATTGGTGAAGCCGCTCAGTTTCAGGGCGGACGCTTCGCCTTTCATGCTGTGCACTTCGCGGTAGATGGCGTTTACTTTTTCATACAGCGACATGCCGCTTTCGTCTTGCACCTTCAATACCGAGTTGATGCTTTGGATGCGCTGCTTGGTGTTGTTGATAAAGTCGTTCAGCGAATCGCGGTCGGCCTGCAAAATGGTGCTGAGCATTTCGAGCTGGACGTCGTTCTGCTCGCGCTCCTGCTCCATTTTCTGTTCCAAAAGCACGGCGTCGGTTACGTCTTCCACGTTGGCCAGCACGCGGGCGATGGCCTTGCCGTGGTACACGCGGCGGAAGTTGAAATCGAGGAAGCGTTCGTTGCCGTCGACATGCACTTTCTGGCGGATCAGCGGGTTGAGCGAGGCAATCAGACGCTCTTTGGTGCGCGGATTGTAGAGCTGGGCGACGAAATCGTTGGTGGTGTTCAGGTCTTTGGTGTCGATAAAGCCGGCCAACACGTCGAGCAGGTTTTTGCCGCCCACGTTTTTCTGGCCGATCAGGCTTTCGAGCTGTTTCGAGTATTGCGAGCCGATGGTCAGGTCTTTATCGAGCAGGAACAGGCCGGTGGTTACGGTGTCCATAATCTCGGTGGTTTCTTGTTTCGCTTCGTCTGCCAGTTTGTCGGCGGTGAGCAGTTTGCGGATGAAGTAGGTCAAGAACAGGGCAAGGTATAACACCGCGCCCACAATGCCGAAAATCTCTACGTTTTTTAATTGTGCAGCACGTTCTTCCAATTTGGTACGTTTGTCTGCCAGCAGGAAATTGGTGATTTCGGTAAAGCGGGAGTTGTTGTTTTGCAGACTCAATAAGGCAGCATCAACCAGTTGAGCATCGGCGGTGGGGTCTTCGGCCTTTTTGAGATACGCGTCTACGGTGAGTTTCGATTCTTTCCATTTTTTCACCATTTCCGCCAGCAGGTCTTTTTTCACGCCCTTATCGGAGGCATCCACCAGATATTGTTTGCCGTCGATGGAAAGATAATCGCCGCCTTCGGCCGTAACTTTCAGTGAACGCGAAAAAACGTCTTGCGCTTCTTTGGCGCGTTTTAACGCACCTTGCACCAAGGGGCTTTTCGGGTCTTGGTGGGTGTTGAGTTTGAGTAACTGGACGTTCTCCAGCAATTCGCCATACGAGTTGCCCATTTCGGCGGTAACGTAACTTTGAATGGAGTCTTCTTCAATCTCGCTGGAAATATTGCTGGCATAAGCCAACAGCCCTGCCAGCAATACAACGAAGATACCAATGGCGATAATCAACCCTCGATACCGACGTAAACCGGCGTATTCGGTTTGGGGCGCAGTATTGTCGTTCATGGCTTTCCTTTCACTCAAATAAAAGAAACAAAATTACGCGGCAAGTCAGACGCATTGCGGGCGGGGTTGTTTTGCGGATGAGGCAGCGCGAAAACACAGAGGGAAACCAACATTCCCCGATAGCGTTTCAGCCCTTTGCCCGATTGGGCGGACGGATCGACGGTTTCATTCATAATGTTATTCCTCAATCGTAAGGTTGCTATTTTTATATTGCCCGAAACAGGCGGTTTGAAAGGTTCGGAACGGCCGATCCCTTATCAAATCATTTCGGAAAGCGCCCTTTTGGTAGGTTTTTTGTGCGCTTTCGTAATGTTTTTTATCTTCTCGACATTGTAGGTTATAAATAAGTAAAAATTACACCTGTTTTTGTAAAGATGAAATTTATGCCATCTATTTGGATTTTTTTTTACAGGGGAATGGGATTCTTTTATTTGTTTATGTATTTCAACATATTAAACTTTACGATAAATAAAAATCCGCTGTCCTTACGGCAGCGGGAGTGGGTTTTTGACTGTAAATAAGGGAGGATAATTTGAGTATGTCGGGGGATAAAGAGGCCGTCTGAAAGGTCGGATTTGCCGAAATACGGTTGTTTTTTGGTTTTCAGACGGCCTTTTTCAGACGGCCCAAATCATCGCAGACCAGCCATGCCGCCCACAGCAGCCCGGCCGTCCACAAAACGGCAAACAGCGGATAGTTTTGCGCGCTACCGAACAGGGTGTGCGACACGGCGGCGGCGAGGGTGGCGAGGGTGGCGGGGTAGAAGGTGCGGCGCGGCAGCGGCTGCCACAGGCGGGCGGACAGCTCGCTTTTGAGTACGCAGAAAATCCAAAATGCCGCCGCCGCCGCCGCCGCCGCGCCGCGCGCGCCGTAGGGCGGGATAAGCGCGTAAAGCAGCGGCAGGGCGGCGGCGAGGGCGGCCAGCGAAACCAGCGGAACAAGGCCGCTTTTGCGCCGCACATTGATACCGATGCCCGTTGCCTCCGTCAGCGTATACAGCAGCGGCACGAGCACGGACGACACCAAAACGAAGCGCACGGCGGCATACTGCGGCGGCAGAATCAGATCGGCCAGAGGCGACAGCAGCCCGGCCAGGCACGACAAGGCCAGCACGGCGGCGCAGAGCAGGGCGGCGGCGCGGGCGACTTTGTCCGCGCCGCCGCCCTCTGCCGCCCATTGGAACACCGTCGGCGCCCACACCGTGGCAAACACGTTCTGCAACACGCCTGCCGCCGCCGCAAAGCCCGCCGCCAGCGCGTACACGCCCAACTCTTCCGGCGCGGCCAAATCGCGCAGCAGCCAGCGGTCGGCCGAGGAAAACGCCCAGTAAACCAACGCGCCCACCGCCAGCGGCAGGCCGTAGGCGAGGGCGGAGCGCAGTTCCGCCGCCGACCAGTGTGCCCGCCACGCCGCCGCGCAGTCGCGCCGCGTCTGCCACAGCAAAAGCGGCAGCGCCGCCGCCTGCGCCGCCGCGAACACCGCCAGCAGGGTGAAGGTGTCGGCGGGCAGCCGACCCGTCAGACAAAACGCGGCCGCCGCCAAAACCAGCAGCTTGGGCAGCAGCTGCGACAGCGAAAACGCCCACGCCCGCCCGTTCATCCGCAGCACCAGCGACAGGCAGCGCGTCAGCAGCAGCGCGGCGGCAAACAGCAGACACAGCAGGCTCAAACGCGCGTCGGCGAGCGAAAACACGGTTTCAGACGGCCTCTCGGGCGCAAAAACCATCAGCGCGGCAAACGCGGCGACGGCCAGCAGCAGCGGCGGCGCGGCCGTGTGTTTCAGCAATGCGCCTTCGCGGCCGCGACGATGATGGAACTCGCGGATATAGCTCTGATCCAAGCCCAGCCCGAGCACAATCAGTGCCAGCGCGGTGGCGGTTTGCATCAGCAGCAGTAGCCCCATGTCGGCGCTTGAAAAATGGCGCGACAAAAGCGGCAGGGCGGCAAACGAGGCGGCCGCGCCGCCGACGGGGCCGGCGGCATAGGCGAGAAGGGTTTTGAGCTTCATAAAACAGGCTGGGAAAAGGGTTATACGGCGGTTTTCAGACGGCCTCTGTGTCTTTTGAGGTCGTATGAAAACGCTCTGATGCCGCGCGGCAAGGTATGGTTTGAAAACGGCATAAAGCGGGCGTATAATGCCGCGTTTTTTTGCCGCTTGGCGGCAACAGAACAGGCATCCGCCAAAGGGTTTTGCGCCCCTCACAAACATTTCGACAGGAAAATCATGAACGAAAAGCAAATCCGTATTTTGGGTATTCTGGCCAGCATCATGGCCGTGGGCATGTATGTGGCCTATATCCCGCAGATTCAGGCCAATCTGGCCGGACACAAAGGCACGCCGATTCAGCCGCTGGTGGCCTGCATCAACTGCACGCTGTGGGTGTTTTACGGCCTGTTCAAAAAGCCGCGCGACTGGCCGATTGTCGTTGCCAACGTGCCTGGCATTATCCTTGGCCTGATTACGTTCGTCACCAGTCTGTAAAAGGCTTGTGACACAGAGTGGGTTTTCCGCTCTTTCTTCATTCTGACTTTATTCTGAGGCCGTCTGAAAACCTTTCAGACGGCCTTTTTGTTTATTCTGCTTCGGGTTTCGTACCACGCAGTTCGTGAAAACGCGCCCGCCAGTCGGCAAAATGCCCCTGCTCGATAGCTTCGCGCATTTCTTCCATAATCACCTGATAGAAATGCAGGTTGTGGATGGTGTTAAGTTGCGCGCCGAGAATTTCGCCGGCGCGGTGCAGGTGGTGCAGATAGGCACGGCTGAAGTGTTGGCAGGTGTAGCAGGTGCAGCTTGCGTCCAGCGGCGCGGTGTCGTGTTTGTGTTTGGCGTTTTTGATTTTCACATCGCCAAAACGGGTAAACAGCCAGCCGTTGCGGGCGTTGCGCGTGGGCATCACGCAGTCGAACATATCCACGCCGTGCGCCACGCCGTACACCAAATCTTCGGGCGTGCCCACGCCCATCAGGTAATGCGGCTTGTGCGCGGGCAGCATCGGGCCGACGGCGCGCAGCATGCGGTACATCTCGGGCTTGGGTTCGCCGACACTCAAACCGCCGATGGCGAGACCCGGAAAGTCAAATTCTTCCAGCCCGCGCAGCGACTGTTCGCGCAGGTCTTCATACATCGCGCCCTGCACAATGCCGAACAGCGCGTTGGGATTTTTCAAATCTTCAAACGCTTTTTTAGAACGCTCCGCCCAGCGTAGGCTCATTTGCAGCGATGCTTCGGCCTGCGCTCTCGTCGCTTCGCCGGGCGTGCATTCGTCCAGCTGCATGGCGATGTCGGAGTTCAACACCGTTTGGATTTTCATCGAGATTTCGGGCGACAGGAATAATTTGTCGCCGTTAATCGGGCTTTTGAAGGTGCAGCCTTCTTCGGTCAATTTCCGCATATCGGCAAGCGAAAACACTTGGAAGCCGCCCGAGTCGGTAAGTATCGGCTTGTCCCAGCCGATAAAGCGGTGCAGGCCGCCGAATTGTTCGATGACTTCCAAACCTGGGCGCAGCCACAGATGATAAGTGTTGCCGAGAATAATCTGCGCCTTGATGTCGGCGAGGTTGGCGGGCGACATGGCTTTGACCGAGCCGTAAGTGCCCACCGGCATGAAAACGGGCGTTTCGATTTTGCCGTGGTTGAGTTCGAGCGTGCCGCGGCGGGCGTGGCCGTCGGTTTTGTGCAGGGTGAATGTGAGCATGGTGTTCGGGTGCGTGCGGGAAACAAAGGGGCGGATTATAGTGAACCAAAATAGAAAATCTACGGCGTTGCTGCGCCTTGCCGTATTCCCCATACTGTCTGCGGCTTGCTGCCTTGTATCTTTCCCATTTTGTTTCACTATTATACGGCAAGAGGCCGTCTGAAAACCCTGCGGCGGGTTTTCAGACGGCCTGACATTCGCGGCGCGTGTTCAGCCGTCGATGAGGGCATCAACGAAGGTACGGGCATTGAAGGGACGCAGGTCGTCGATGCTTTCGCCGACGCCGATGTAGCGCACGGGTATCGGGCGGGCGGAGGCGAGGGCGGCGAGGACGCCGCCTTTGGCCGTGCCGTCGAGTTTGGTGACGATAAGGCCGGTGACACCCAGCGCATCGTCGAAGGCTTTGACCTGATTGACGGCGTTTTGGCCGATGTTGGCATCGAGTACGACGATGATTTCGTGCGGCGCGTCGCTCATGGCTTTCTGCAAAACGCGTTTGACCTTTTTGATTTCTTCCATCAGGTGGAGCTGGGTGGGCAGGCGTCCGGCGGTGTCGGCCAGTACGATGTCGGTTTTGCGGGCTTTGGCGGACTCGACGGCGTCGTAGCAGACGGCGGCGGAATCGCCTTTGGCTTGGGAGATGACGGTGACACCGTTGCGCTCGCCCCATTCTTGGAGCTGCTCGCGGGCGGCGGCGCGGAAGGTGTCGCCTGCGGCGAGGATGACGGATTTGCCCTGTTGCTGGAAGTATTTGGCGAGTTTGCCGATGGAGGTGGTTTTGCCCGCGCCGTTGATGCCGGCCATCATGATGACGAAGGGTTGGCCGTTGTCGGGAATTTCGAGTGGTTTTTCCAGCGGGGCGAGGAGGTCGTAGAGGGCTTCTTTGAGCGCCTGACGCAGCTCGCGGCCGTCTGAAAGGCCTTTGAGGGAGACGCGGCGGCGCACTTCGTCCATCAGCTGCTCGGTGGCTTCGATGCCCATGTCGCTGGTGAGGAGGACGGTTTCGAGTTCTTCGTAGAGGTCTTCGTCGATTTTGCCGCCACCGAACACGCCCGCGAGGGATTTGGCCATTTTGTCGCGCGATTTGCCGAGGCCTTTTTTCAGACGCGCCGCCCAGCCGCCGTTGTCGGTTTGCTCGGTGTCGGTTTGTTCCGTATCGGTTGCGGACGGGGGTTCGGCGGTGTCTGCCGCTGCGGCTTCGGGCGGCGGGTTGTCGTTTTCAGACGGCCTCCCGTCTGCCGCTGCCTCTGGCGCGGTTTCGCTCGGATTGAGGCCGTCTGAAACGGTGTTGTCGGACGGGGTTTCGTCTGCGGGTGCGGGTGTCGGCTCCTGCGTTTCGGCGGGACGGTTGAGCAGGCCGCTGCGGTCGGCGTTGCGGATGTCGTCGAGGTATTTCTGACGCGCGGCGGCGGCTTCGTCGGCCGCGCTTTCGGCTGCGTCCGGCACGGTGTCGGTTTGCTCCGCTTCTTTTTCGGCGGGTTCGTTTTTGCGTTTAAATAGGAAGTCGAATAGTGCCATGTGTGTTCCTGACGGCGGGTAGTGGGTTAGCGTTTGTCGGCCTGGCGGGAAACGGCGTTGAGCTGCTCGGCGGTCAGCGGGCTGTCGTCTTCGAAGCTGACGTTGTCGCCGAGATCGGCGTCGTCCATTTGCAGGCCGTCGTCTTCGGGGAGGGCGGACGGTGCGGGTTCGGCAGGCTGTGCGGGCGCGGGCGGCGGGGTGCGCCGAAAGAGCTTGGCAAGAAATCCGAACATGATTTATTCCTTTTATTAGGTTATTTGGCGTTTGGCGGCGGATTGTAACGCAAGCGGCGCGGATTGGGGCGCGGCGGCGGCGCTTTTTTGCTTTTCAGACGGCCTTT
The DNA here is from genome assembly GCF_046546535.1 of Neisseria sp. WLZKY-1. NCBI lineage: Bacteria > Pseudomonadati > Pseudomonadota > Betaproteobacteria > Neisseriales > Neisseriaceae > Neisseria > Neisseria sp. WLZKY-1. The sequence continues at coordinate 55,304 of NZ_JBKGTW010000006.1, read as the reverse complement.
GCCCCTTTAATATGCGCGGTTCGTTTATTTGTTGACAGGAATTCGGATGATGTTGCGTTATTCTGCGGTGCTGCTTTTGGCGCTTGCGCCGTTTTCGCAGGCGGAGACGGTGCTCTTGACGCTGCACAACGGCATGAAGGTGTTGGTGAAGGAAGACAGGCGCGCGCCGGTGGCGGCGGTGCGGCTGTGGTACAAGGTGGGCAGCGTGGACGAGCACGCGGGTAAAACGGGTTTGAGCCACGCGCTGGAACATATGATGTTCAAGGGCACGAAGGCCGTGCCTGCGGGCGAGTTCAGCCGCCGCGTCGCCGCGTTGGGCGGCAACGACAATGCCTACACCAACCGCACGGAAACGGTGTACACCACCAATATCGCGGTGAAAAACCTGAACGAGGTGCTGAAAATGGAGGCCGACCGCATGACCGGCCTCAATTTCAGCGACAAGGCTTTTGCCAACGAGATGGACGTGATCCGCGAAGAGCGCCGCATGCGCACCGACGACAGCCCCGACGGCAAGTTGTGGGAAACGCTGCACATCAAAATGTGGCGCAAACCCTTCAACAAAGCGCCCGTTATCGGCTACATGTCCGACCTGCACAAACTCAAAGCCGCCGATCTGCGCGCGTGGTACAAACAATGGTATGCGCCGAACAATGCCATGCTGGTTGTCGTCGGCGACGTGGACGCGCGGCAGACCGTGAAAGAAGTGGAAAAACTGTTCGGCAGCATCCCCAAGCGCAAACTGCCCGCGCGCAACGGCGAATTTGAGAGGCCGTCTGAAGCGCGCGCCGTGCAGGCCGAAGTGTACGCCGTTACCGCCCAGCCCATCGTCAGCCTCAACTGGCGCGTGCCCGCTGCCGAAAAAATCAGCGACGAAATGCCCTATGCCCTCGAAATGCTCGGCCTCGTCCTCGCGGGCACGGATTCGGCACGCTACAACAAAAAACTCCAACGCGGCGACGCCGTGGCATTGGCCGTGTCGGCCGAATACAGCGACTTCGGCCGCAAAAACGCCATCTTCTCCGCCGGCGGCCTGCCCAACGGCCAAACCACGCCCGAAGAGCTGAAAAAGCGCTTACTTGCCGAAATCCGCGACATCGCTGACAAGGGCGTCACGCAGGAAGAACTCGAACTCATCCGCCGCCCCGTCGAAACCTCGCGCATCTTCGCCAAAGACTCCGTACGCAGCCAGGCCGATACCCTAGGCGAACTCGAACACAACGGCTTCGGCTGGCAGACCGAAGACGAAGCCGTCCGCCGCCTGCTTTCGGTCACACCCGCGCAGGTGCAGGCCGCTGCCCGCCTGATTGCCGCCTCGCCGCTGACGCAGATTACCGTTCTGCCCAAAGCGCGGCAGGCCAAGGCGGCAGAAGGCCGTCTGAAAACACCCGAAACACCTGCCGCCGCGCAAGAAAACGAGGCACAGCCATGAACAAAATCCTCATCCTCCCCCTCGCGGCCGCCCTGGCCGCCCCCGCATACGCGGTTACCTTCCAACGCTGGCAAACCGCCGACGGTGCCACCGTCACCTACGCCGAGCGGCGCGAACTGCCCATCGTCCATATGGAAATCGTCTTCAAAGGCGCGGGACAAACCGGCGAAAGCGTCAAGGGCGCCGCCGCCATGACCGCCGACATGCTCACCTCCGGCAGCGAGCAATACAGCGAAGAAGAACTCTACGACCGCAGCAACCGCCTCGGCATCACCATAGGCAGCAGCGCGGGCACGGAAAACGCCTCCGTCTCCTTCGCCTCCCTCAGCCGCCGCGACACCCTTTCAGACGGCCTCAAACTCGCCAACCAAATCATCGCCCATCCCAAATTCGACGAAAAAATCCTCGAACGTGAAAAAACACAGGCCGTCACCGCCCTACGCCAAAGCCTGAGCAACCCCTCCTTCCTCGCCTCGCGCGCGCTCACCATCCTCAACTACGGCAACCACGCCTACGCCGACACCGCGCGCCTGAACGAAGCCGACATCGCCGCCGTCACCTCCGACGCCTTGAAAGCGCACCACCGCAGTACCTACGCCAAAAACAACGCCTACGTCGCCATCGTCGGCGACGTCAGCCGCAAAGAAGCCGACGAAATGGCCGCCGCCGTCCTCGACGGCCTGCCCGCCCAGGCGGATATCCACCCCATCGCCGACATCCCCCAAACCGACGGGCGGCAGCAGGACATTCCTTTCGCCGACAAAGAACAGGCCGTCGTCGTCATGGGGCTGCCCCTGCTCGTGCACAAAGATCCCGACCGCTACGCCCTCACCGTCGGCAACTACATCCTCGGCGGCGGCGGTTTCGACAGCCGCCTGATGAAAACCCTGCGCGACGAAAAAGGGCTGGTCTACGGCGTTTCCTCCTCGCTCAGCCCCTTGGAGAAAAAAGGGCCGTTTGCCGTTTCCTTCTCCACCAAAAAAGGCAGCGCCGCCGAAGCGCTGGCCGCCGCCCGCAGTGTTTTGGAAAACTTCATCGCCCAAGGGCCGACCGAAGCCGAACTGAAACAGGCCAAAGACAACATCGTCGGCAGCTTCCCGATGAGTTTCGACACCAACGCCAAAACCGTCGGCCTCGCCGCCGCCGTCGGCGTGCGCGGCCTGCCGCTCGACTACTACGACAACTACACGCGCAACATCGAAGCCGTTACCGCCGAACAGATTAAAGAAGTCTGGCAGCGCCGCCTCGATCCCAAGAAAATGAACGTCGTCACCGTCGGCAAAGAAACGCGCTGAGGCCGTTTTGCAAACAGCACAAAGGCCGTCTGAAAGGGTTTCAGACGGCCTTTTCGTGTCTGCACGGTTTGTTTTTGTATCGGGTTGGCATGGGCTTTGAGGCCGTCTGAAAAGGGATTTTGAGGCCGTCTGAAAGCGGAGTTACAACTACCGCCGTATTTTCAGACGGCCTTATGTTTCCCCTGTCAGGCAAACGCGGGACAATGCAAAAAGGCCGTCTGAACGCTTTTCAGACGGCCTTTCCATGTCCGCACGGTCTGTTTCCGTATCGGGTCGGCAGGCATTTTGAGGCCGTCTGAAAACATGGCGGCGGCAGGCTTTTAACTTCGGTGAAACTCTGCTTTCAGACGGCCTCCTGCACCGTTTCACACGTCGGTATCGTCCACCAGCCCTTCCGCCGTCTGCTCGGGGCGGAAGCGGACGGATTGGGGATAGGGGTAGAAATCGTCAAACAGCCCCTGCTCCAACCGCTCTTTTTTGCCCTGCCAAAATTCGGGGGTCAGGAGGTCGCGGTGGTGTTTGAGGAAGACCTGCCGCACGTCGGGTTCGCCCAAGAGGAAGGGGGCGAATTCTTCGGGGAACACGTCGCCTTTGTGTATGGGATACCAGGGTTCGGCGGCCATTTCGGCTTCGGGGGTCGGCGCGGGCGGGATTTTGCGGAAGTTGCAGTCGGTCATGTATTCGATTTCGTCGTAGTCGTAGAAAATCACGCGGCCGAAGCGGGTCATACCGAAGTTTTTGTAGAGCATGTCGCCGGGGAAGATGTTGGCCGAAGCCAGCTCTTTCAGGGCGAAACCGTAGTCGATGACCGCCGCCGCCTTTTCCTCAGGATTGGCCTGCTGCATAAAGAGGTTGAGCGGTTGCAGGCGGTATTCGATGTAGGCGTGTTTGATGACAACCATGTCTTCGGTTTCTTCAATCTGGCTGGGGGCGAGGCTGCGCATTTCGGCGAGAAAGGCTTCGTCGCAGCGCGATTTGGGCAGCGGGATGTCGGAAAACTCCATGGTGTCGGCCATGCGTCCGACGCGGTCGTGTTTTTTCACCAGCAGGTATTTCTGCCGCACGTATTCGCGGTCGAAGTCTTTGTTGGCGCCGAAGGTGTCTTTGATGACTTTGAACACATAGGGGAAGGAGGGCAGGGTGAACACGCTCATCACCAGCCCTTTCACGCCGGGCGCGAGGATGAATTTGTCGTCGGAATAGCGCAGGTGCTGGGCAAACTCGCGCCAGAAGATGTTTTTGCCCTGCTTGTGCAGGCCGAGCAGGGTGTAGAAATCGCCGTCGGAGCGCATCGGCAGCATTTCGCGCAGAAAACGCACATAGCCGCTGGGCACGGGCATGTCGACGAGAAAATAGGCGCGGGCGAAGGAGAAAAGCACGGAAATCTGTTTCGGGTCGAACAGCGCGGCGTCGATTTTCAGACGGCCTCTTCCGTCGTGCACCACCGCCAGCGCGAAGGGATGGCTGCTGCTGCCGTTGATGATGCGGCCGAAGATATAGGCCGATTTGTTGCGGTAAAACGCCGAATCGAGCACTTGGACGTGCAGGTTCAATTCCTGCGGCGGCCATTCCGCGCCGAAGTGCCGCCGCGCCGCGCGCATGATGTCGGCCACGTCGGCCGCCGCGTGGGCAAAGGGAATCTGCCAGTCGAAATGGCCGAGTATGCGGCGCAGGCAGCCGCGCAGGCCGGTTTCGGCGGGGTAGTAGGGGAAGAAAACGGGCGGGTCGGAGTCGATGAATTCGGTGCTGATGGCCGGTTTGACGAAGATAAAGCGGTTGTTGAAATACTTTTTGTCCAGCACTTTGGTGGATACGGAATTGAAAAAGGTTTCGGCCAGCTCGGGCTGCTTGTGGTCGACCAGCAGCGCGATGTATTCCTTTTTCACCTCCGCCCACAAATCCTCCGACGTCCCCTGCGGCAGGCTTTGGCGCAGAATGTCCGCCGCCTCGCGCACGCGGCTGTCGTACATCTGGATGCGCTGCGCCGACAAATCCTGTATCCCCTTCCAGTCGCCGCGCTCGAACAGCGCTTTGGCCTGCGAGGATTTTTCGCGGAACAGGCGGTAGTGTTTGTCGAAACCGGCCAGCATGGTTTCGGCGGTGCGGCGGGCGCAGCTTTGTTGAGCCGTCATCTCGTTCTCCTTTGTGTATAAATTATCGGGCAGGCCGACATTATGCCGCGCGGCGCGAAAAAGCAAGCCACCCGCCGCGCTTGAAACCCTTTCAGACGGCCTTATATAGCCGCGCATGAAAAATCCCTTCCGTTACTTCCAAAAAGGCAAAAACATGAACGAACAAAACCCCGCACCCGAAGAAGAACTGAATACCGCCGATCAGGCCGAAGCCGCGCCGCCGAGCTATGAAGACTTGCAGGCGCAGGTGGCCGAACTGGAGGGCCGTCTGAAAGACGAAGAGCTGCGCGGCCTGGCCAACGAACAAAACTTGCGCCGCCGCCACCAGCAGGAAATCGCCGACGCCTACAAATTCGCCGGACAGAAATTCGCCGCCGAAATGCTGCCGGTGAAAGACTATCTGGAAATGGCGTTGCTCGACCAAAGCGGCAATTTCGACGCGCTGAAGATGGGCGTGCAGATGACGCTGAACGAACTGCAAAAAGCGTTCGATGCCACGCATATCAAAGAAATCAACCCGCAGCCGGGCGACAAACTCGACCCGCACCAACATCAGGCAATGCAGGCGGAGGAGAGCGGGCAAGAAGCCAATTCCATCATCCGCGTCTTGAAAAAAGGCTATCTGTTGAACGACCGCATCTTGCGTCCGGCCATGGTGGTTGTAGCCAAAAGTGCGGAAAACGCCGAATAGGCACAGTTCCCGAACCATCCCGCATTTTGTTTTCGGACGGCCTCAGAGGCCGTCTGAAACATAAGGGGAAACGGAAAAATTAAATTAACATTTTGATTTTAAATTTCAAAAAGTTGTCATTTTTTTACAACACAGCACTTGAAAACCGCCGTCTGTCCCCTATTTTGCATGCCAAGCAACAGTGGCCGGAAACAAAACAGGCCGTCTGAAAATTCTATTATTTGAAGGAGTATTAACACTATGGCAAAAGTAATCGGTATCGACTTAGGTACAACCAACTCTTGTGTATCCATCTCTGAAAACGGTCAAACCAAAGTTATTGAAAACGCAGAAGGCGCACGCACTACGCCGTCTGTCGTCGCTTATCTGGACGGCGGCGAAGTCCTCGTCGGCGCACCTGCCAAACGCCAAGCCGTAACCAACGCTAAAAACACCATCTACGCTGTAAAACGTTTGATCGGTCATAAATTTGAAGACAAAGAAGTCCAACGCGACATCGAATCCATGCCTTTCGAAATCATCAAAGCCAACAACGGCGACGCATGGGTGAAAGCGCAAGGCAAAGAGCTGTCTCCGCCGCAAGTTTCCGCAGAAGTCCTGCGTAAAATGAAAGAAGCCGCCGAATCTTACTTGGGCGAAAAAGTAACCGAAGCCGTGATTACCGTTCCGGCCTACTTCAACGACAGCCAACGTCAAGCTACCAAAGACGCAGGTCGCATCGCCGGCTTGGACGTAAAACGCATCATCAACGAGCCGACCGCAGCCGCTTTGGCATTCGGTATGGACAAAGGCGACAACAAAGACCGCAAAGTAGCCGTATATGACTTGGGCGGTGGTACCTTCGATATTTCCATCATCGAAATCGCCAACCTCGACGGCGACAAACAATTCGAAGTATTGGCAACCAACGGCGACACCTTCTTGGGCGGTGAAGACTTCGACCAACGCCTCATCGACCACATCATCGCCGAGTTCAAAAAAGAACAAGGCATTGATTTGAAACAAGACGTGATGGCATTGCAACGTCTGAAAGAAGCTGCCGAAAAAGCCAAAATCGAATTGTCCAGCGGTCAGCAAACCGAAATCAACCTGCCGTACATCACCATGGACGCAACCGGTCCGAAACACTTGGCAATGAAAATTACCCGCGCCAAATTCGAAAGTCTGGTTGAAGACCTGATTGCCCGCTCTATCGAGCCTTGCCGCACCGCATTGAAAGATGCCGGTTTGAGCACCAGCGACATCGACGACGTGATCTTGGTCGGCGGTCAGTCCCGTATGCCGAAAGTACAAGAAGCCGTTAAAGACTTCTTCGGCAAAGAGCCGCGCAAAGACGTAAACCCTGACGAAGCCGTTGCCGTAGGCGCAGCGATTCAAGGCGAAGTATTGAGCGGCGGCCGCAGCGACGTATTGCTGCTGGACGTAACCCCTCTGTCTTTGGGTATCGAAACTATGGGCGGCGTGATGACCAAGCTGATTCAGAAGAACACCACCATTCCGACCAAAGCGTCGCAAGTGTTCTCAACTGCCGAAGACAACCAAAGCGCAGTAACCATCCATGTACTGCAAGGCGAACGTGAACGCGCCTCCGCTAACAAATCTTTGGGTCAGTTCAACTTGACCGACATCGCACCTGCACCACGCGGTATGCCGCAAATCGAAGTAACCTTCGACATTGACGCCAACGGTATCCTGCACGTTTCCGCCAAAGACAAAGGCACAGGCAAAGCCGCCAACATCACCATCCAAGGTTCTTCAGGCTTGAGCGAAGAAGAAATCGAACGCATGGTGAAAGATGCCGAAGCCAATGCTGAGGAAGATAAAAAACTGACTGAATTGGTCGCTTCCCGCAACCAAGCCGAAGCCCTGATTCACTCTGTGAAAAAATCTTTGGCCGACTACGGCGACAAACTCGACGCAGCCGAGAAAGAAAAAATCGAAGCCGCGTTGAAAGAAGCCGAAGAAGCCGTGAAGGGCGACGACAAAGCCGCCATCGATGCCAAAGCCGAAGCACTCGGCGCCGCCAGCCAGAAACTCGGCGAAATGGTGTACGCCCAGGCACAGGCCGAAGCCCAAGCCGGCGAAGGCGCGGCGCAGTCTGACGCTTCCGCCAAGAAAGACGACGACGTAGTTGATGCCGATTTTGAAGAAGTGAAAGACGACAAGAAGTAATTGAGGCCGTCTGAAAAAAGCGCGAACCGCAAAGGTTCGCGTTTTTTTGTGTGCGGGAGCGTAATGGCGAAAGGCCGTCTGAAAGTGTTTCAGACGGCCTTTTTGTATCCGCCATTGCGGTTCAGGGCAAAGGTTCGTGTCGGCGTATCGGCATTGAAGCCGCCCCTGTCAAGAAAGAAGGCCGTCTGAACGCTTTTCAGACGGCCTCTTGTGTCCGCCATTGCGGTTAGGGCAAGGGTTCGGCAAACCAGTCGCGCGTTGCCGTATCGGCATCGAACACCTGTCCCATCAGCGGCGTGAGCGTGTTGACGCCGAGTTGGCGGGCGGCAGGGATGCTTTGCAACACGGGTTCGTTCCAGGTGTGCAAAGCCATGGCGTATGCGCCCCAGTGGATGGGCATGAAGCGCTTGGGCGCGAGTTGGGCGGCGAGGGCGGCGGTTTGCTCGGGGAAAAGGTGGTTGTTCGGCCAGCGTTCGTTGTATTGGCCGTTTTCGATAAAGGCGATGTCAAAGCCCTTGAAGCGTTTGGCGATTTCGTCAAAATGCCTGCCCTGTGCGGAATCGCCGTGGTAGTAGAATTTTTCGCTGCCATGTTCGATGGCAAAGCCTACCCAAAGGGATTTGTTGCGGTCGGTGAGGGTGCGCGAGGAGTCGTGGCGGGCGGGCAGCGCGGTGTAGCGGATGCCGTTGATTTCGGCACTCTGCCACCAGTCCAACTCGGTGATGCGCTCGGGCGGCACGCCCCATTTGCGCAGCAAAACGCCCAAGCCGAGTGAAACGACAAAGCGGCTGCCGCGCGCGGACAATGCTTTGACGCTGTCTTTTTCGAGATGGTCGTAATGGCTGTGCGAAATCAAAACCACGTCGGGCGTCGGCACTTCGGACAAGGGCGCGGGTGGCGGCTGGAAGCGGTGCATCATCACGGGCACGGGCGAAACGCTGTTGCCGAACACGGGGTCGGTAATCACGGTTTGGCCGCCGATACGCATTAGAATGGTTGAGTGGCCGAACCAGACAAAGCGGCTTTTGTCGGCGGGCGCGGCGAGAAAGGCGTTCCAGTCGGGTTTGACGACGGGCAGCGGCTTGGGCGGGCGCGCGGATTTTTGGTCGACCAGCATTTTCCACATGGCGCGGACAAGGTCGGTGGGCGCGGCCTGCGGCTCGGGGTTGAAGAAGGTGCGGCTTTCGGGGTCGTAGTGGTCGCTCTTGGGGTAAACGGGATAGGCGTCAGGATAGAGCCAGATGGCGAGCGCGGCGGCTGAGGCGGCGAGGGCGAAGAGTTTTTTCTTGTGTTTCATCGCTGTGTTTTATCGTGAGGCCGTCTGAAAAACGAAACGGGGTTTCAGACGGCCTGTTGTCTGCGGGCGGGCATTATAGCGGCAGCCGACGCGCGCCCGCATAAATTGATAGAATGCGCGGCTTTGTTTTCCACGCAGGTATTTCCATGACGCAGACCAGTAAAAAATCGGCCTTTATTGCCACCGGCCTGATGCTGTTCGCCCTGTTTTTCGGTGCGGGCAATCTGATTTATCCGCCCGTGCTGGGGCAGCAGGCGGGGCAGGCGGTGGGTGCCGCGCTGGCCGGTTTCCTGCTCACGGGCGTCGGCCTGCCGCTGGCGGGGGTGCTGGCGGTGGCCTATACGGGTTTGCGCGATTTGCAGGAGCTGGCCGGACGGGTGGGCAGGGTTTACGGCGTGTTGTTCGCCGTCGCCCTTTATCTGGCCATCGGCCCTCTGTTTGCCGCACCGCTCACGGCGACGGTGTCGTTCGACATCGGCATCAGGCCGTTTTTGGGCGGGGGAGAACACAAAGGGCTGCTGGCTGCGTTTGCCGCCGCCTTTTTCGCGCTGACCTACTGGCTGGCGATTTCGCCCGGCAAACTGGTCGACCGCGTCGGCAAGGTGCTGACGCCTGCGCTGCTGGTGTCGATTGCCGTGCTAGTGGGCTATGCGGCGGCCAAACCGATGGCCGCCTTGCAGGTGCCGAGCGCGGATTATGCGGCCAACCCCGTTATCAAGGGTTTGATTGAGGGCTACGGTACGATGGACGCGCTGGCCTCGCTGGTGTTCGCCATTATTGTGATTGACGCGGTGCGCGGCATGGGTTTTGCCAAGAAGGAGGAGGTGCTGTATCTGACGTCGCGCGCGGGCTTTGTCGCCGTGGCCTTTCTTGCGCTGGTCTACGCTTTTGTCGCCTATATGGGCGCGGCCAGCGTCGGCGAAATCGGTATGCAGGAAAACGGCGCGGCGGTTTTGGCGAAAAGCGCGCAGTATTATTTCGGCACGGCGGGCAACGTGCTGCTGGCCGTGATTGTGATACTGGCCTGCCTGTCGACTTCGGTCGGCCTGATTACCGCCTGCGGCGAATATTTCCACCGCCTCGCCCCGCGCGTCAGCTATCGCGCCTGGGTCACCGTGTTCACGCTGGTGTCGCTGGCGCTGGCCAATGTCGGCCTGTCGGGCATTATCAAACTTTCCGTGCCCGCGCTGATGCTGCTCTACCCGCTCACCGTGGTGCTGATCGCGCTGGCCTTTCTCGACAGGTTTTTCGGCGGCCGCCGCGCCGTGTACGCCTGCACGGTGGCCGCCACGCTGCCCGTCGCCCTTATCGACGGCTGGCGCACGGCGCACGGTATGTTCGGTGGTGCTTCAGACGGCCTGATTATGCGGATCGACGCGGCGCTGAAAAACATTCTGCCGCTCTACGCCGACGGCTTGGGCTGGGTCACGCCTGCGGCTGTAGGATTGGCTGTCGGGCTGGCGGTTACGGCGGCGCAGGGTAGGGCAGAGCGCCCTAGTCTGCCGTTTGCCCGAAACGGAAAGGCCGTCTGAAAACCTTGCGGGGTTTCAGACGGCCTGATGTTTTGCCAAGCTACCGTTTGACGGGATGAGGCCGTCTGAAAGTCGTGCGTTGCGTGTCAGCGGCGGGAAAAGCGCAGCTTGTGGCGCTCCGATACGAAGCCGTCGAGCAGGATGTCGTGGGCTTCGCGCGGCAGGCGCTCGGCAAGCTGGCAGGCGAAACCGGCGGCAACGGCAAGAGGCCGTCTGAAACGGCATTCGGCCAGCGTGGCGTCGTAGTAGCCGCCCGCCTGGCCGAGGCGGCAGCCCGTGCGGTCGGCGGCAACAACGGGGATAACCATGACATCGAGGCGGTCGGCGCGGATTCGGTGTCCGGCAAACTGGGGCACGTTCAGCTTGGCGCGGCCGCGTTTGCGTTCGGCCGCCGCACCTTCGCGGTAGGGCGTGAACCACATGCGTTTTTTACGCGGCTCGATGTAGGGCAGATAGACGGCCGCACCACGTTGTGCGGCGGTGTGCAGCAGGGGGCGCAGGTTCAGTTCGCTGCCCATCGCCCAATAAAGGGCGGTTTTTTTGCCGCGCCGTATCAGGGGTTTGAGGCGGCGGACGATTTCCCGTTCGGCGCGCAGGCGCTCGGCGCGGGGCAGGGCGCTGCGTGCGGCGCGGTATTGGCGGCGCAGGGCGCGTTTTTGCTGCTTGGCGGTGTCGGTGGCGGACATGGTTTCAGACGGCCTTTCTGTAACAGGTTGCCCAAACGGAAAAAGGCCGTCTGAAAAGGGTGTTCAGACGGCCTGCCGGTGCGTTAACGCTTGTTCCAGCGCTCCTGCGATTCGCGGATGACGGCTTTGGCTTCGTCGATGCCGCCCCAGTGTTCCACTTTGGTGGTGCCCGGTTTTTTCAGGTCTTTGTAGTGGTTGAAGTGGAACTCGATTTGTTTGATGAGCTGCTTGGGCAAGTCTTCCAAAGTGTTGTAGGCGTTGCCGTTGTGGCGGTCGTCGGCAGGCACGACGACGATTTTGTCGTCCACTTCGCCGTCGTCGACGAATTTCATCACACCGATGACTTTGGCTTCGAGGAAGATGCCGGTGGGCAGCGGCGTGTCGGTGATGATCAGCGCGTCGAGTTCGTCACCATCCTCATCCAGCGTCTGCGGGATGAAGCCGTAGTTGGTCGGTTTGGCGAAGGCCAGCGGCTCGACGCGGTCGAGCTGCATCACCGCCAGCTTGCGGTTCCATTCGATTTTGTGGTTCGAACCTGCGGGAATTTCGACGACGACATTGATAATGCCGCCGTCCACGTCGCCCGCGTCGAGGATTTGGTTGAAATCTGCCATTGGGTGCGTCCTTTCGCTGTGCAAAATGGGAAAGGGCGCGATTATAGCAGCATCAAGCCCTATAATAGAGGCCGTCTGAACCCCCGAAACGGCAAACCATGTGGCACATCGTCTTTATCGGCTACGTTTTCACCACGCTGATGTTTTCCGTCGCCCAGCCCGGCCTGGCGCGCAAACTGATTTACTTCGTTTTCCTCACCGCCCTGCCCGCCGCCTTTATGCTCTGGTCGGCCTATATCCGCCTGCGCAACAGGCGCATGAAGCGCGAAGAGGAAAACGGCGGCGGCAACTTGCCCTGAAAAGCCGCAGCCCGTATAATGCCGCCGCTTTTTCCCGTAAAAAGCGCTTTTTTATTGTCATTGAAACGCTCGCACTCCGCGTCCGAAGGGTGTTTCCGCCGGTCGGAAATTCTGTGCGCGGGTGTCTGCACTAACCCTTTTGAAGGAAATCTATGTCCCAAATCACCATGCGCCAAATGCTCGAAGCAGGCGTACACTTCGGCCACCAAACCCGTTTCTGGAACCCGAAAATGGAGCAGTATATTTTCGGTTCGCGCAACAAAATCCACATCGTCAATCTGGAAAAAACCCTGCCGCTCTTCCTTGAAGCGCAGGAAGCCGTGCGCCGCCTCGTCGCCAACAAAGGCACCGTGCTGTTTGTCGGCACCAAACGCCAGGCGCGCGAAATCATCCGCGAAGAAGCCACCCGCGCCGGCATGCCCTATGTCGACCACCGCTGGCTCGGCGGCATGCTGACCAACTACAAAACCGTCAAGCAGTCGATCAAACGCCTGGAAGAAAAATCCGCCGTTCTGGCCGACGCCGACAACAGCGGCTACAGCAAAAAAGAGCTGCTGGACATGACCCGCGAAGTGGAAAAACTCGAACGCTCGCTGGGCGGCATCAAAAACATGAAAGGCCTGCCCGACGCCATCTTCGTTATCGACACCGGCTACCAGCACGGCACTTTGGTCGAAGCCGCCAAACTGGGCATCCCCGTTATCGGCGTGGTGGACACCAACAACAGCCCCGACGGCGTGAAACACGTTATCCCCGGCAACGACGACTCCGCCAAAGCCATCCGCCTCTACTGCCGCGGCATCGCCGATGCGGTATTGGAAGGCAAAAACCAGGCCGTAGCCGAAACCGTAGCCGCCGCACAGGCCGCCGCTGCCGAATAACACCGATGCAAAAGGCCGTCTGAAAAGTTTCCCGCCCTGCGGAAAACGGTTTCAGACGGCCTGTAACCTTAATACCCTTGGAGACAAAAATGGCTGAAATTACAGCAAAAATGGTTGCCGACCTGCGCGCCGCCACCGGCCTTGGCATGATGGAATGCAAAAAAGCCCTGGTTGAAGCAGACGGCAACATGGAAAAAGCAGAAGAAATCCTGCGCATCAAATCCGGCGCCAAAGCCGGCAAACTGGCAGGCCGCACCGCCGCCGAAGGCGTATTGGCCTATGCCATCGAAGGCAACACCGGCGCACTGGTGGAAGTGAACTGCGAAACCGACTTCGTCGCCAAAGACGCCGGCTTCGTCGAGTTCGCCAACTCGGTTGCCAAAACCGCCGTTGCCAAGAAACCCGCCGACATCGAAGCGCTGGCCGCTTTGGTGGAAGACGAGCGCAAAGCCGTTATCGCCAAACTGGGCGAAAACATGTCCGTGCGCCGCTTCAAAGTGATCGAAACCGCCAACAGCCTCACCGCCTACATCCACGGCGCGCTGGCTACCGAAGGCGTTTTGGTGGAATACAAAGGCAGCGAAGACGTTGCCCGCAAAGTCGGCATGCACATCGTTGCCGCCAAACCGCAATGCGTTTCCGAAGCCGAAGTGGACGCCGAAACCGTTGAAAAAGAGCGCCACATCTACACCCAGCAGGCTGTCGAGTCCGGCAAACCCGCCGACATCGCCGCCAAAATGGTCGAAGGCCGCATCAAAAAATTCTTGGCCGAAATCACCCTCAACGGCCAGGCTTTCGTGATGAACCCCGACCAAACCGTTGCCCAATACCTGAAAGAAAACAATACCGAAGTGATCAGCTTCGTGCGTTACAAAGTGGGCGACGGCATTGAAAAAGCCGTAGTCGACTACGCCGCCGAAGTGGCCGCAGCCGCCAAAGTGTAAGCTTTGCCATCCGATAAAAAACCCGCCGCAAACGGCGGGTTTTTTCGTTTTCAGACGGCCTTCGTGCCCGATTTTTATCTGTTTCAGACGGCCTGAACCGTGCAAAACGGCAAATTCCTGCGCGGAAACGGCTGTGCGTGTTTTCAGACGGCCTTTCAGGCCGTCTGAAAAAAGGCGGCATGATAGACGAAGGGCGCGGATACCCGTGCGGCGGCACGGCGCGGCCGCCTCTGTTAAAATCCGTTTCTTTTTGGTTACCGAACACCATGTCCGACACCGCCCGCATCATTGCCAGCTACGGCCGCCGCTACACCGTTCGCGCCGACTCCGGCCGCGTTTACGACGCCACCACGCGCAAAAAGCGGGTGGACTACGCCTGCGGCGACTTCGTGCACATCGAAGTGCAGAATGAAGAGCAGGCCGTGATTAGTGATTTCCTGCCGCGCCGCAGCCTGCTCTACCGCCAAGACGCCTGGCGCACCAAGCTTATCGCTGCCAATGTCGACAGAATGTTTGTCGTCACCGCCGCCGTGCCCACGCCGAACGAAACCCTGCTGCAACGCGCCCTGCTGGCGGCGGAGGCGGGTGGCATCGAAGCCCTGGTCGTCCTCAACAAAAGCGACTTGCCCGAAAGCGCGGCGTGGCGGGACAAACTTGCTTTTTACGCCGCCCTCGGCTACCCCGTCATCGAAGTCAGCGCGCTGGAAAACGCCGCCGCCCTGCCGCCCTTGATGGCGGGGCGCACCAACATCTTCCTCGGCCAGTCGGGCATGGGCAAATCCACCCTCACCAACGCCCTGCTGGGCAGCGACGCCGCCCGCACCGGCGACATCTCCGCCGCCCTCGACTCCGGCCGCCACACCACCACCCACGCGCAAATGTACGATCTCGGCGGCGACACTTTCCTGATCGACTCGCCCGGCTTGCAGGAATTCGGCCTGCACCACCTCGCCGCCGCCGACCTGCTGCGCTATTTTCCCGACCTGCGCCACCTCGTCGGGCAATGCCGCTTCCACAACTGCACCCACCGCCAAGAACCCGGCTGCGCCGTCAAACAGGCGGCCGACAGCGGCGCGGTTTCGCCCGATCGCGTCGCCTTTTTGCAGCGCGTTACCGACGAGCTGAGCGTGCCGCGCCGATAAACCGTCGAGGCCGTCTGAAAGCGAAACTTCAACGAAGTTATAGTGAGCCAACACAAAAAGATACAAGGCAGCACAAGTAGTACGGGGCAGGTTTTCTTGGCATTTCCCATGCCGCAGAAAACCGCCCTCTTCGAGCTAAGGCGCAGCAACGCCGCAGATTTTTGTGTTGGCTCACTATAAAACAGGTTTCAGCCGGCCTCACCCGCCTCATTCAACACTATGACCGCAAACCTTTACTACCTCATCCTCGCCGCCGCCGTCTTCACCGCTGCCGCCCTCGCCGCCCTGATTACCCGCCTCGTCTGCCAAAACCGCCATCAGGCCGACACGGCCGAGCGCGAGCGGCAGCACCGGGCCGCGCAGGCCGAAAGCGAAAGCCGCTGCGCCGCCCTCGAAGAAAACCGCGCCCACCTTGAAGAACTGTGCGACCGTCTCACCGCCGAGCAACGCCGCAGCGAAGAAGAGCTGGCCGAGCAAACCCGCTTTTCAGACGGCCTCAGAGGCCGTCTGAACGCCGCCGAAAACGAGCTGGCCGCCGCCAACGTCCACGCCCGCCGCCTGCCCGAGCTGCAAAGCGAACTGGCCGCCGCCCGCAGCGCCGCCGACGGACTGCACAGCCAAATCCGCGAACTCGACAGCCGCCGCGCCGCCCTCGAAGCGCAGGTGCGCCACCTCGCCGCCCAAGTCGAAGAAGCAGGCCATCTGAAAACCGACCATGCCGCCCTGCAGCAGGAATTGTCCGACAGCCGCGCCGCCAACGGACGCCTGTCGGCGCAACTCGAAGAAGCCGCCGCGCAAAACCGCCGCCAAACCGACGAATTAGGCCGTCTGAAAACCGACTACGCCGACTTGCAGCAAGAGCTGTCCGACAGCCGCGTGCAAAACGAACGCCTCACCACCCAAATCGAAAAAGAGCGACAGGCGCAGGAAGAAAAACTCGCCCTGCTCGACGAAGCCCGTGACGCCCTCGGCAGCCGTTTCCAGCACCTCGCCAACCAAATCCTCGAAGAAAAAAGCCGCCGTTTCAGCGAACAAAACCGCGAACAGCTCGGCCTGCTGCTCAACCCGCTCAACGAAAAACTCGGCGGCTTCTCCCAGCTCGTGCAAAACACCTACGAAAAAGAAGCCAAAGAACGCCACACCCTCGAAAACGAACTCAAACGCCTGCAACAGCTCAACAGCCGCCTGCACGAAGACGCCGCCGCCCTCACCCGCGCCCTCACCGGCAGCCGCAACAAAACCCAGGGCAACTGGGGCGAAATGATCTTGGAGAGCGTGCTCGAACACTCCGGCCTTGCCAAAGGGCGCGAATACACCGTGCAGGCCGCCGCCGTGCAGACGCAGGAAGACGGCAGCACCCGCCGCCTGCAACCCGACGTCCTCGTCAACCTGCCCGACGGCAAACAAATCATCATCGACAGCAAAGTCTCCCTCACCGCCTACGTGCGCTACACCCAGGCGCAAAGCGAAGACGAAGCCCGCACGCATCTGGCCGAACACGTCCAATCCGTGCGCCGCCACGTTGCCGAGTTGTCCGCCAAGCAATACAGCGAGATAGACGGCCTCACCACCCTCGATTTCGTCTTCATGTTCATCCCCGTCGAACCCGCCTACCTGCTCGCCCTGCAACAGGACGGCAGCCTCTTTCAGGAATGCTTCGACAAACGCATCATGCTTGCCGGCCCCTCCACCCTGCTGGCCACCCTGCGCACCGTCGCCAACATCTGGCGCAACGAACAGCAAAACCGCAACGCCCTGGCCATCGCCGAAGAAGGCGGCAGGCTCTACGACAAATTCGCCGGCTTCGTCGAAACCCTGCAAAAAGTCGGCAAAGGGCTGGACGCCGCGCAAACCGCCTACCACCAAGCCTTCGGCCAGCTCAAAGACGGCCGCGGCAACCTCATCGGCCGCGCCCAAAAGCTGCACAAACTCGGCCTGAAAACCGGCAAACAGATCGACCGCAAACTGCTGGAAGAAGCCGAAGAAAACGAAACCGCCCTGATTGCGGCGGACAAAGCGGAAGATACGCAGGAATAGGCAAAAGGCCGTCTGAAAGCGCGGCTTCGGCGCAGCCAAAACTTTTTCAGACGGCCTCCCCAAAGGAAACCCATGTTCCTCAACCTGAAAAACGGCGGTTTTTCCATGCCGCCGCACATATTCCTGACCCGCGACACCACCCTCGCGCAGATACAGGCAGCATTTCCCGACAGGGAAACCCATGATGTCGGCACGGGCTGGTACTGGTTTGCCCTGCCCGAAACCGAATACCGAGGGCGGCGTTTTCTCATCAGCCTTGCTTTTTGCGGCCAAACGCTGAAATCCATCCGTTTTGCCATGGCCGACAGAAACGCGGCATCGTGGGACGGCTGGTCGGAAGCGTACGAACTGGAAAGCCTGAGCCTCTACCGCCGCTGGCTGGCCGAAGAAATCGGCAGCACCGGCAGATTCGACTGGGGCGGCTGCGGCGCGCACTACGATCCCAAAAGCGGCATTTGCAATATGTTTGTGTACTACGCCTGAACATGGCAAAAGGCCGTCTGAAACCCCGTTTGGTTTTCAGACGGCCTAAGGCAGGGTGTGCCGCCCTGCGGCGCGCGCGGTTTGGAGACACTGCACTTATTTGAACATCGGGAAACAGAAGGCCGTCTGAAAGCGCGGCTTCGGCGCAGCCAAAACCGTTTTGCACATTTTCAGACGGCCTTTAAGCCAATACGGAGCGTGCCGCCGCAGCGGCGCACCCTGCGAAATTCCGTTCCGACCATCCGCCCCCTGCGGGCTGTAATTTTGCCAACGAAGCCCCATTTGGCGGACTGCACGTTTTTCACTTCGCCGAAGTTTCGTTTTCAGACGGCCTCAGAGGCCGTCTGAAACCCTTTTTTATCCATTTGCAAACAAGCGAGAACCCCATGACCGACAACGTCCTCCTCCATCTGGCCGACGAGCCCCGTTTTTCCGACATCCGCACCGAAGACATCAAGCCCGCCCTGCAAAGCGCGATGGCCGACGCCCGCGCCGCCGTGGCCGCCGTCAAGGCCGAACCGCAGGCAAGCTGGCTGAACACCGTCGAGCGGCTCACCGACCTCACCGAGCGCGTCGGCCGCATCTGGGGCGTCGTCTCCCACCTCAATTCCGTGGTGGACACGCCCGAACTGCGCGCCGAATACAACGCCCTGATGCCCGAAGTGACCGTCTTTTTCACCGAAATCGGCCAGGACATCGAGCTTTACGAACGCTTCAAAGCCATCAAAGCCTCGCCCGAATTCGCCGCCCTGTCCGAAGCGCAGAAAACCAAGCTGGAACACGATTTGCGCGATTTCGTACTGAGCGGTGCCGAGCTGCCGCCGGAGCAGCAGGAAAAACTGGCCGCGCTGCAAACCGAAGCCGCCCAACTCGGCGCGCAGTTTTCGCAAAACGTGCTCGACGCCACCGACGCCTTCGCCCTTTATTTTGACGACGAAGGCCGTCTGAAAGGCCTGGATGCCGACGAAAAAGCCATGTTTGCCGCCGCCGCGCAGGCCGAAGGCAAAACCGGTTGGAAAATCGGCCTGCAAATCCCGCATTATCTGGCGGTGATGAAACACGCCGACGAACGCGAACTGCGCCAAACCCTGCACCGCGCCTACCTCACCCGCGCCAGCGAGTTGGACAACGGCGGCAAGTTCGACAACACCGCCATCATTACCCGCACCCTCGAAATCGCTCTCGAAGAAGCCCGCCTGCTCGGTTTCGCCAACTACGCCGAACGCTCCCTCGCCACCAAAATGGCCGAATCACCGCAACAGGTGCTCGCTTTCATCCGCGACCTCGCCGCCCGCGCCAAGCCGCATGGCGAAAAAGATTTGGCCGAGTTGCAGGCGTTCGCCCGCGCCGAACTGGGTCTGCCGCAGCTTGAAGCGTGGGACATCGCCTACGCAAGCGAAAAACTGCGCGAAGCCAAATACGCCTTCTCCGAAAGCGAAGTCAAACGCTACTTCCCCGCCGGCAAAGTCCTCGCCGGCCTGTTCGGCCAAATCGGCAAACTCTACGGCGTGACCCTGCGCGAACTCGAAGTGCCCGTCTGGCATCCCGACGTGCGCTACTACGAACTCGAACAGGACGGCGCGGTAATCGGCGGCGTGTATATGGATTTGTACGCCCGCGAAGGCAAACGCGGCGGCGCGTGGATGAACGACTACCAAGGCCGCCGCCGCTTCCTCGACGGCGATAGGGCGGGCAGCGTGCAAATGCCCGTTGCCTACCTCGTCTGCAACTTCACCCCGCCCGTCGGCGGCAAAGAAGCGCGCCTGAGCCACGACGAAATCGTCACCCTGTTCCACGAAACCGGCCACGGCCTGCACCACCTGCTCACCCGCATCGACGAATTGGGCGTTTCCGGCATCAACGGCGTCGAATGGGACGCGGTCGAGCTGCCCAGCCAGTTTATGGAAAACTTCGCCTGGGAATACGACACCCTGCACGCCATGTCCGAACACGAAGAAAGCGGCGCACCCCTGCCCGAAGAGCTGTACAAAAAAATGCTGGCGGCGAAAAACTTCCAAGTCGGCCTCTTCCTCGCCCGCCAGGCCGAATTTGCCCTGTTCGACATGCTGATATACAGCGAAAGCGACGAAGGCCGTCTGAAAGACTGGGCGCAGGTGCTGGAAAACGTGCGCGCCGAAGTGGCCGTTATCCCACAGCCCGCCTACAACCGCTTCGCCAACAGCTTCGGCCACATCTTCGCCGGCGGCTACTCCGCAGGCTATTACAGCTACGCCTGGGCCGAAGTATTGAGCGCGGACGCCTACGCCGCCTTTGAAGAAAGCGGCGACATCCGCGCCACGGGCGAGCGTTTCCGCGACGAAATCCTCTCGCGCGGCGGCTCGCGCAGCGCGACCGAGTCCTTTCGCGCCTTCCGCGGTCGCGACGCCACCCCCGACGCCCTGCTGCGCCATTTGGGGCTGACGGAAAACGCCGCCGCATAAGACAGGCCGTCTGAAAGGCAGAAAGGCCGTCTGAAAACCTCCAATCGGGGTTTTCAGACGGCCTTTTCCGCTACAATGCGCCGCCGTTTCAAGTCAATTTCAAAACATATCATAGTGAAACAACGCGGAAAGATACAAGGAAGCAAGCCGCAGACAGTATGGGTAATACGACAAGGCGCAGCAACGCCGTAGATTTTCGTGTTTTTTCACTATATCAAGCAAAGGACACAACCATGGCCACACGCAGCGAAATCCTCGCATGGTGCGACGACACCCTGCAAACCCGCCTCTTCAAAGACTACGCCCCCAACGGCCTGCAAGTCGAAGGCACCGAACACATCGCCAAAATCGCCACCGCCGTCACTGCCAGCCGCGCCGCCATCGAATACGCGGCAGAGCAGGGCGCGCAAATGCTGCTGGTGCACCACGGCATGTTTTGGAAAAGCGAACCCGTCACCATCACCGGCTGGAAAAAAGAGCGCATCGCCGCCCTGCTGCGCCACAACATCAACATGGCAGGCTACCACCTGCCGCTCGACGCCCATCCCGAACTGGGCAACAACGCGCAACTTGCCAAACTGATGGGCTGGGAAACCGAATACACCTGCGGCGAACAAAACCTGCTGCACATAGGCCGTCTGAAAACGCCGCAAACCGCCGCCGCGCTCGCAGCCGATTTGGCGCAGAAACTGGGGCGCGAACCCGTTGCTGCAGGCGATCTGTCGCAAACCGTCTCCCGCATCGGCTGGTGCACGGGCGGCGCGCAGGGCTTTTTTCAGACGGCCTTGGACGAAGGCGCACAGGTCTACGTCACGGGCGAAATCTCCGAAGCACAATACCACCTTGCCAACGAAACCGGCGCGGTGTTCCTGTCGGCAGGCCATCACGCCACCGAGCGTTACGGCATCCTGGCACTGGCGCAGGCGCTGCAACGGCGCTTTAACGTGGAAACCGTCTTTTTCGACGAACAAAATCCTGCTTAAAGTCAAAAAACCCTTCAAAAATTTACCTTATTTTAAATAGTGCTTTAAGTAACCCCAGCAGTTCGGGTAGAATTGCGAGGTTTAATGGCTCGGTATTTTCAAAATCTCAGGATGACTGAAATAATGGATAATCAAGAAATCAATCAAGGCCGCCGCCGTTTCCTCGTGCTGGCAACAGCGGGAGCGGGCGGGGTGGCCGCAGCAGGTGCGGCTGCGCCCTTCGTAGCCAGCTGGTTTCCCTCGGAAAAGGCTAAGGCCGCCGGTGCGCCGGTGGAAATTGACGTCAGCAAGCTCGAAGCCGGACAGATGCTGACCGCCGAGTGGCGCGGCAAACCGATATGGGTGGTGAACCGCACCGACCAGCAGGTAAAAGACCTCAAAAGCCTCAACGGTTCTCTGGCCGACCCCAATTCCGAGGTCGACCACCAGCCCGAAGACTGCAAAAACGAAACCCGCTCGATCAAACCAAACGTGCTGGTGGCCGTCGGCATCTGTACCCATTTGGGCTGCTCGCCGACCTTCCGTCCCGACATCGCTCCCGCCGATTTGGGCGCAGACTGGAAAGGCGGCTTCTTCTGCCCCTGCCACGGCTCGAAATTCGACATCGCCGGCCGCGTGTTCTCCGGTATGCCCGCGCCGACCAATCTGGTTGTTCCCCCCCATAAATATCTAAGCGACACTACCATTCTGGTCGGTGCCGAATCATAAAAAAGGGACTTCATCATGGCAAACCAAACCAATAGCAAAGCAAAGGCATTGTTAGACTGGGTGGACGCTCGTTTCCCTTTGTCTAAAATGTGGCGCGAACACCTTTCCGAATACTACGCGCCGAAAAACTTCAACTTCTGGTATTTCTTCGGCTCGCTGGCGCTTTTAGTGCTGGTGATTCAGATTGTCAGCGGCATCTTCCTCGTGATGAACTTCAAGCCCGACGGCAACCTGAACCAATACAACCTGCCCGCCGCCTTCACCGCTGTGGAATACATCATGCGCGACGTATCCGGCGGCTGGATCATCCGTTACATGCACTCCACCGGCGCGTCCTTCTTCTTTATCGTCGTGTACCTGCACATGTTCCGCGGCCTGATTTACGGCTCGTTCAAAAAACCGCGCGAGCTGGTGTGGGTGTTCGGCTCGCTGATTTTCCTTGCGCTGATGGCCGAAGCCTTTATGGGCTACCTGCTGCCGTGGGGACAAATGTCGTTCTGGGGCGCACAGGTAATTATCAACCTGTTCTCCGCCATTCCTGTAATCGGCCCCGATTTGTCCGTTTGGATACGCGGCGACTTCACCATCTCCGACGCCACGCTCAACCGCTTCTTCGCCCTGCACGTTATCGCCGTGCCGTTGGTACTCTTGGGCTTGGTGGTGGCACACATCATCGCCCTGCACGAAGTCGGCTCGAACAACCCCGATGGCGTCGAAATCAAAAAACTCAAAGACGAAAACGGCGTGCCGCTGGACGGCATTCCCTTCCATCCCTACTACACCGTGAAAGACATTCTCGGCGTGGTGGTGTTCCTCATCGTCTTCTGCGCCGTGATGTTCTTCGCCCCCGAAGGCGGCGGCTACTTCCTCGAAAGCCCCAACTTCGACCCCGCTGACCCGCTGAAAACCCCCGCGCACATTGCGCCGGTGTGGTATTTCACCCCGTTCTACGCCATTTTGCGCGCCATCCCGTCTTTTGCCGGCACGCAGATTTGGGGCGTTATCGGCATGGGCGCGGCCGTGGTGCTGATTGCCCTGCTGCCGTGGCTCGACCGCTCGCCGGTGAAATCCGTGCGCTACCGCGGCCCGGTCTTCAAAACCGCGCTGGTGCTGTTTGTTATCGCCTTCATCGGTCTGGGCATTCTTGGCGCGATGGTGGCCACCGACTCCCGCACGCTTGTTGCCCGCATCCTGACCTGCGTCTACTTCGCCTTCTTCATCGGTATGCCGTTCTACACCAAACTGGACAAAACCAAACCGGTGCCCGAACGCGTAACCATGAGCACGGGCAGACAGAAAGTCATGTTCTTCGTTTACGTTACGATTACCCTGGTCGGTGCGTATCTGTTTGCAACCAATATCTGATGAGGGCGGCAAAATGAAAAATACATTGAAAAAATGGATTGTTGCCTTCGCATTGGCAACACCGGTTATCGCTGGCGCCAGCGGCCACGCGAACTATGAAAAAGTAGACATCGACTTGGGCGACCAGGTCAGCCTGCAGCGCGGCGCGCAGATTTTCACCAACTACTGCCTGTCGTGCCACTCGGCCAGCAATATGCGTTTCAACCGCTTGCAGGACATCGGCCTGACCGAAGAGCAGATTAAAGAAAATCTGATGTTCACCACCGACAAAGTCGGCGACGTCATGCACGCGGCCATGAGCCCGGCCGACGGCAAAAAATGGTTTGGCGCCGCGCCGCCCGATTTGTCGTTGATCGCCCGCTCGCGCGGTGCGGACTACCTCTACGCCTATATGCGCGGCTTCTATAAAGATCCGACCCGCCCCACCGGCTGGAACAACACCGTCTTCGACAAAGTCGGCATGCCGCACCCGCTGTGGCAGCAACAGGGAGTCCGCGCGGTCGAACTCGATGCCAAAGGCCAGCCCGTGATGGTGCAAGACGAACACGGCAATTTGGTGCCCAAGCTGAATTGGGAATCCGTCGGCACCATGACCCGCAAAACGCCCGACGGCAAAGTCATTACCAAAGAGTACGACGACTACGCCAAAGACCTGGTGGCCTTCATGGTGTACATGGGCGAACCCGCCCAAGTCGAGCGCAAGCAGATCGGCTACATCGTGATGATCTTCCTCTTGGCCGTGATGCTGCCTCTGGCCTACTTCCTGAAAAAGGAATATTGGAAAGACGTGCACTAAGCGGCGCAACGAAAGCGGGGGTAACCCCGCTTTTTGATTTTTTCAATTTGAAAACATAGCGTTATAGCCGTTTTCTGGCGTTTTCAGACGGCCTTGTGTACAATATCCTTATTTTTCAATCACATCATATCCGCCGCGTGCGGATATGCGTTTTAATCGAACAGGAGCAAACCATCATGATGATTCTGTATTCCGGCATTACCTGCCCGTTCAGCCACCGCTGCCGCTTCGTCCTCTACGAAAAAGGTATGGATTTCGAAATCAAAGACGTGGATATTTTCAACAAGCCCGAAGATCTAGCGGTAATGAATCCCTACAACCAAGTGCCGGTGCTGGTGGAGCGCGACCTCATCCTCTATGAATCCAATATCATCAACGAATACATCGACGAGCGCTTCCCCCATCCGCAGCTGATGCCGGGCGACCCCGTGCAGCGCGGTCGCGGCCGTTTGGTGCTGTTCCGCATGGAGCGCGAATTGTTTAGCCATGTCCAAGTGCTCGAAGCGCCCGAATCCACGTCCAAAGAACAGGCCAAAGCGCGCGAAGCCGTATCGCAGGGGCTGACCCTGCTTGCCCCCGCCTTCACCAAAAACAAATACGTGATGGGCGACGATTTCTCCATGATCGACGTAGCCATCGCCCCACTGCTGTGGCGTCTCGACCACTACGACATCAAACTCGGCAAAAACGCCGCGCCGCTTTTGAAATACGCCGAACGCCTGTTCCAGCGCGAAGCCTTCATCGAAGCGCTCACCCCCGCCGAAAAAGCCATGCGCCGCTGAGGAAAACGTCATGAGCAGCAGCACCAAACCCTATCTTCTGCGCGCGCTGTACGAATGGTGCAACGACAACGGCTACACTGCCCACATCGCCGCCTGGGTCAACGGGCACACCCAAGTACCCATGCAGTATGTGCGTGACGGCGAAATCGTCCTCAACATCGGCCCGAACGCCGCCCGCAACCTCACGATAGACAACGAATGGGTCAGCTTCTCCGCCCGTTTCTCCGGCGTCGCGCACGACATCTGGATACCCGTCGGCCACATCTCCGGCATCTTCGCCCGCGAAACTGGCGAAGGCATGGGCTTTGAAGTCGAGCCCTACGAGCCCGAAGAAGGCACGGAAGCGGCAGAACAGCCCGCTGCCGAGAGGCCGTCTGAAAACACTCCCGATGCCCAAGCGCCCGAGGGCAAACAGCCCGATGGCGGCACGGAAAAGAAAAAAGTTTTGAAATTCGTCAAATAAACCGAAACGGGAGGCCGTCTGAACACTTTCAGACGGCCTTTAAACCGCTTCCAAACGCAAGGAACGCACAACATGACCGCAGCACCGAGCATCGGCTCACCCCTGTTTTACGGCGTATTCGCCGCCGCCGTCCTCGCCATGATCGCCATCGACATGCTGACGCTGAAAAAGAGCGGCGCGCACAAAATCAGCAGCAAAGAGGCTCTGGCCTGGACAATAGTGTGGATCGCCGTCTCCTGCGCCTTCGCCGGCTGGCTCTACTGGGAAATCGCCCATAATCAAGCCTACGGCCACGAATTGGCGAAAACCAAAGTCATGGAATACTTCACCGGCTACGTACTCGAAAAATCGCTGGCGGTAGACAACCTATTTGTTTTCCTAATGATTTTCGGCTACTTCAAAGTGCCGCCGCAATACCAGCACCGCGTCCTGCTCTACGGCGTGTTCGGCGCCATCGTCCTGCGCGCCCTCATGATTTTCGTCGGCGCCGTCCTCATCAGCCGCTTCGAATGGATACTGTATTTCTTCGGCGCCTTTCTGCTCTACACCGGCATCAAAATGATTAAGCAGGGCGACGACGATGCGGAAGACCTGTCGCAAAACAAAATTCTGCAATGGCTGCAAAAACACATCCGCGTCAGCCAAACCCTCGACGGCGAAAAATTCTTCACCCGTGAAAACGGCCGCCGCATGGCCACCCCGCTGCTGCTTGTGCTGGTGATGGTGGAACTGAGCGACGTCGTCTTTGCCGTCGACAGCATTCCCGCCGTCTTCGCCGTCACCACCGACCCCTTCATCGTTCTCACCTCCAACATCTTCGCCATCCTCGGCCTGCGCGCCATGTACTTTCTGCTCGCCGACATGGCCGACCGCTTCGTCTTTCTCAACTACGGCCTCGCCTTCGTCCTCAGCTTCATCGGCATCAAAATGCTTATCATGCACTGGATACACATTCCCGTCGGCACCTCGCTGGCCGTCGTCTTCGGCGCAATCGGCGCCTCCATCCTCATCTCGCTTGCCTACGACCGCCGCAAAAGAGGCTGAACGGCAGACAGGCAAGAGGCCGTCTGAAAATCATATTTTGGTTTTCAGACGGCCGTTTTGTATCGTATGTAGGTGTATCGCATAGCAACGCACGCAGTTTGCAGCTTTGGTACAGCGTCCACCAATGTTTAAAAGAGCCGTTTCAACGGAGTGCAAAACCACTAATCAGCAATACGGAAAGGCCGTCTGAAACACCTGATTCGGGTTTTAACTTCGTTGAAGCTGCGCTTTCAGACGACCTTTTTGTTACGGAAATGAAAGCACGCTTGTTCCCATGCCTGCAGGTGTTTTGACATTTTCTGCCGTTTTCATATTTTTAACGCGCGTTGGTAAAAATTTTTTTTGTTTTATCCGGTATAAAATTGCAAAGTATACAATTTTACCTTGTGCGGCTTTGCGTTAAACTGCCGCCGTTTGAGATTACAGAGGCCGTCTGAAAGGCGGAAAGAACATGTCTGAAAACACACCCGCAGTTTCCACCTGGCAAACCCGCCTGCGCGCGCTGGGGCCGGGCATTCTGATGGCTTCGGCTGCCATCGGCGGTTCGCACCTGATCGCTTCGACGCAGGCGGGCGCGCTCTACGGCTGGCAGCTGGCGTTGATTATCGTGCTGACCAATCTGTTCAAATATCCTTTTTTCCGTTTCAGCGCGCATTACACGCTCGACAGCGGCAAGAGTCTGATTGAGGGCTACGCCGAAAAAAGCCGCGCCTATCTTTGGGTGTTTCTCGTGATGTGCTTTTTGTCGTCCACCATCAGCACGGGCGCGGTGGCGCTGCTGACGGCCGCCATCGTCAAAATGGCCATGCCTTCGCTGCCGTTTTCCGTCGGCGTGTTGTCGGTGATCGTGGTCGGCTCGTGCGTGCTGATTCTGCTCACCGGCCGCTACAAGGCTTTGGACAATCTGTCGAAAATCATTGTGGTCAGCCTCAGCATCACCACCGTGGCCGCCGCCGCCATCGCCGCATCGAAGGGCATGCAGATGAAGCCCGATTTTGTCGAACCCTCGCCGTGGACGCTGGCCGGACTCGGTTTCATCATCGCCCTGATGGGCTGGATGCCCGCGCCGATTGAAATTTCCGCCATCAATTCGCTGTGGGTGACGGCCAAGCAGAAAAGCGACCCCGCCAGCTACCGCGACGGCATGTTCGATTTCAACGTCGGCTACATCACCAGCGCCGTGCTGGCTGTCGTTTTCCTCGCGCTGGGCGCATTCGTGCAATACGGCAACGGCGAGGCGGTGCAGATGGCGGGCGGCAAATACGTCGGCCAGCTTATCAATATGTACACCGGCACCATCGGCGGCTGGTCGCGGCCGCTGGTCGGCTTTATCGCCTTCGCCTGCATGTTCGGCACGACGATTACCGTGATCGACGGCTATGCCCGCGCCGTGGCCGAATCCGTGCGCCTCGTGCGCGGCCGCGAAAGCTTCCGCACGCGCGAGCTGCTGGGCTGGATAGGCTGGGTGTCCTTCTCCGGCCTCGCCCTGATTCTGTGGTTCGACAGCGCGCTGGCCGAGCTGCTCAAATTCGCCATGATTTCCGCCTTCCTCGCCGCCCCCGTTTTCGCCTGGCTCAACTACCGTCTGGTGCGCGGCGACAAAAAACACCGGCTCACCCCCGCCATGAACGCGCTGGCCGTGGTCGGGCTGGTGTATCTCGTCGGCTTTGCCGTGCTGTTTGTGTTGAACGAAAGCGGCATTCTCGCCTGACGGGTGCAGGCGCAAGGCCGTCTGAAACTGCTTTCCACTGCGCTTTCAGACGGCCTTTTTCCGTCGTCTTCCCACATCGGGGTGCGGCGAAGCCGTAGATTTTTTATTTTGACTCACTATACAATCGCGGCCGAACCAACCCGCCCCAACGCCATGCAAAGCCTCGTTTTCTTTCTTTTCCGCCTCTTCGCCGCCCTGCCGCTGCGCCTTTTGCACCGCATTGCGCATTTCTGGGGCGGCCTTGCCTTTTACATCCTGCGCGAAGACCGCGACCGCATCCGCGCCAACCTGCAAACCGCCGCCCTGCCGAGTGGCGACGAAGCCGTCAAAACCATTCTGCGTGAAACCGCCAAAGGCGGCTTGGAGCTGCCCGTCGCCTTTTTCAGACGGCCTGAAGAAATCGAAGCCCTCTTCAAAGCGGTACACGGCTGGGAACACGTCGGACAGGCGCTGGCCGAAGGGCGCGGCCTGCTTTTTATCACGCCGCATCTGGGCAGCTACGATTTGGCCGGGCGCTACATCAGCCAGCGTCTGCCCTTTCCGCTGACCGCCATGTACAAACCGCCGAAAATCAAAGCTTTCGACGCCGTGATGCAGGCGGGGCGAGTGCGCGGCAAGGGCAAAACCGCGCCCACCAATATCCAGGGCGTCAAACAAATCATCAAAACCCTGCGCGCGGGCGAAGCGGCCATCGTCCTGCCCGACCACGTTCCCGCGCCGGAAGAGGGCGGCGACGGCGTTTGGGCGCCCTTCTTCGGCCGCCCCGCCTACACTATGACCCTTGCCGGCAAACTCGCGCAGGTGAAAAACGTCGCCGCCTTTTTCTTCTGCGGCGAGCGCCTGCCCAACGGGCAGGGCTTTGTCCTCCACATCGAACCCCTGCGCGGCACGCTCAACGGCGACAAGGCACACGACGCCCGCATCATCAACGAAAACACCGAATACTGGATACGCCGCTTCCCGCAGCAATATCTCTTCGCCTACAACCGCTACAAACAGCCCGCCGGTGCGCCCGAGCCGCCCGCAGCGGCAGAATAAAACGAGGCCGTCTGAACGCTTTCAAACGGCCTGCAATACAAACAACGTTATGCTTATTAAGGGCTTAAAAATAAGGTCATTACATTAAGGGAGGGAAAAAAATGTCGAATCCGTTTTTATTGAAACTGCTTTTGATGCTGGCAGCCGGCTATCTGATCGGCCTGACGGCGCGCGCGCTGCTGCCGGGCGACAACGGCATGGGCTTTTTGCGCACCTGGCTGCTGGGCACGGTCGGCGTGCTGACGGCTTACGGCGTCTGCTATTTCTTCGGCTGGCTCGAGTTTTACCACCGCAACATCTACACTTCTGTCGCCGCCATCCTGCTCGGTACGATGGTTTGGATTCCCTTGTTCCGCCGCAGGGCGTAAGACTTGCTTGCAGCTTGGCACGAAAAGGCCGTCTGAATGCTTTCAGACGGCCTCTGTGTATGTTTGAACAGGTTTTAAAACGTATAACCCGTCTGCAAATCATCATCGCCCACCAAATCGACCAAGAGTGCGTAAAGCGGCGCGAGGTCAACATAGCGGCGGCTGGTGCGGCGCAGGTAATTGAGAAAACGCGGGATTTCGGGGCGGTATTTGTCTTTGCCGTCGCGGTAGTAGAGCCGCGCGAAGATGCCGGCCACTTTCAAATGCCGCTGCACGCCCATCCATTCAAACCAGCGGTAAAACTCGTCAAAATCCTGCGGCACAGGCAAACCGGCGGCGCGGGCCTTTTCCCAGTAGCGGATAACCAAATCCAACACAAACTCTTCTTCCCACTCGATAAACGCGTCGCGCAGCAGCGAAACCAAATCGTAGGAAATCGGGCCGTAGAGCGCGTCTTGGAAATCGAGCACGCCCGGGCGGCCGCGCGTGAGCATCAGGTTGCGGACGATGTAGTCGCGGTGCACATATACTTTGGGCTGCGCCAAAAGCGGCGGCAGCAGGGTATCGACTGCCTGCTGCCAGAGCTGGCGCTGTTTGAAATTCAGGGGCTTGCCCAACTCTTTGGCGGCAAACCATTCGGGAAACAGATTGACTTCGCGCAACATGACTTCGCGGTCGTATTCGGGCAGCACATCGGGCTTGGAGGCCGTCTGAAGCGTTACCAGTTCGTCGATGGCTTCGAGCAGCAGGGTTTTGTGCACAATCTCGCGCGTATCGTGCTGCATGGCGGCGAGGTAGGTGGTGTTGCCCAAATCGCTGAGCGCCATAAAGCCCTGCGCCTCGTCGACGTGCAACACCTGCGGCACGTTCACCATATCAAACAGTTTTTGCACTTTGAGATAAGGCGCGACGCTCATTTTGTCGGGCGGCGCGTCCATGCAGATAACGGTATGGCCGTCTGAAAACGTGGCGCGGAAGTAGCGGCGGAAGTCGGCGTCG
This sequence comes from Neisseria sp. WLZKY-1, assembly GCF_046546535.1. NCBI lineage: Bacteria > Pseudomonadati > Pseudomonadota > Betaproteobacteria > Neisseriales > Neisseriaceae > Neisseria > Neisseria sp. WLZKY-1. The sequence goes on along the minus strand of NZ_JBKGTW010000006.1, from coordinate 24,969 downwards.
GCGGCGGCAAAAGAGAGTTCGAAGGCTTGGTTGGGATAAACGGCGGCGAGCCAGTTTTTCAGTTCGGATTGGCGCTGCATGGCGGGTTTTCGGGGAAATGGTGTTAAAATGGCCGCCATTTTAACCGTCAAAACCGCTTGGGTGATACTTTGGCACGTTTATTTTCAGTCAAACCGCTGGCGATCGCCGTGGGCATGGCCGCCGCTGCGGGCAGCGCCGCCGCCGCAACGTCCGCATTGGGCAGCACCTGCCCGCAATGCAAAGACGGCAAACCGGTTCAGACGGCCTCCCAACCCGAAAACGCCATACGGCGCAGCGGCGAAGAAGCACTGCCCGCCGACTACACCCGCATTACCGCCGACGCCGTGCGCGGCCAAACGGGCGTCGCCGTCGAAGCGCGCGGCGGCGTTATCATCGAACGCAACGCGCAGGTGCTCAACGCCGAGCGCGTCGTTTACGACCAGCCCGAAGACACCGTCAAAGCAGGCGAAGGCTTTATCCTCGACGACCAAGGCTCGACCGTGCGCGGCGACAAACTGCAATACAACCTGACCGAAGGCAGCGGCACGGCGCAAAACGTCGAAATCGAAGCCGAGCGTGACGGCCGCCGTTTGCAGGCCGTCGGCAAAGAAGCCGAAATCGAACGCAAAAACCGCTACAAGCTCACCGACGTGCAGTTCAACACCTGCCAAAAGGGCGACGCATCGTGGTATATCGCCGCCGACAGCATCGACGCCGACTACGGCAAAGGCGTCGGCGTGGCCAAACACGCCAAACTCGTCTTCCACGGCGTGCCCGTCCTCTACACACCGTGGGCGGATTTCCCGCTCAACGGCAACCGCAAAAGCGGCCTGCTTGTGCCCACCGTCAAAATCGGCTCCAACGGCACCGAAATCAACCAGCCCTATTATTTCAACCTCGCCCCCAACTACGACGCTACCCTCACCCCCGGCATCATCAGCGCGCGCGGCGTGCAGCTGGGCGGCGAATTCCGCTACCTGCAACCCCGATACCGGGGCGAAATCGGCGGCAAATGGATGCCCGACGACCGCCACAGCCGCCACAACAACCGCTACACCGCCCGCTGGCAGCACTTCCAAAACTTCGGCAAGGGATTCACCGGCAGCATCGACTTCAACCAAGTCTCCGACGACGACTACTACCGCGATTTCTACAACCGCACCGACATCGCCCGCAACGTCAATCTCAACCGGGAAGCGCGTCTCGACTACAAAACCGACGTGCTCGGCGAATGGCTCGAAGCCAACCTGAAAGTCCAGAAATACCAAACCCTCGCCAACGCCGACGGTTACAAAAACGAACCCTACGCCATCCTGCCGCGCCTGTCGGGCAGCTGGCAGAAAAACTTTGCCGGCAACCTCTTTTCCCTCAGCGGCCAGTACACCCGTTTTGCCCACGACAGCAAACAGGCAGGGCAGCGCTTCGTCCTTTATCCCTCACTCAGCCGCAACATCCACAACGACTGGGGCTACATCCGCCCGAAAGTCGGCCTGCACTACACCCACTACATCCTCGACGGCTTCAACGACAAAAGCGGCCGCACCGCAGGGCGCAGCATCCCCATTGCCAACATCGACGCGGGTATGATCTTCGAGCGCGAAACCCGCTTCTTCGGCCGCGACCACATCCAAACCCTAGAACCGCGCCTGTTCTACAACTACATCCCCACCAAATCGCAGAACGACCTGCCCAACTTCGACAGCGCCGAAAACAGCTTCAGCTACGATCAGCTCTTCCGCGAAAACCTCTATTCGGGCAACGACCGCATCAACGCCGCCAACAGCCTCAGCCTCGCCCTGCAAACCCGCTACCTCGACCGCGCCAGCGGCGCCGAGCGCCTGCGTGCGGGCATCGGCCAGAAATTCTATTTCAAAAACGACAACGTCCTACTCGACGGCAGCATCGGCAGCGGCAAACGAAACCGTTCCGACTGGATAGCCTTTGCCGACGGCGAAATCAGCCGCAGCGTCAGCGGCTACGCCACCGTCCACTTCAACGAAAACCAATCCCGCTTCGAGAACCTTGCCGCCGGCATCCGCTACACGCCCGAAGACGGCAAAACCCTGTCCGCCCGCTACCGCTACGGCCGCGACAAAGCCATCTGGCTGCAAGACGACGGCAGCTACTACCGCGACAAAATCAGCCAGATCGATCTTGGCGCGCAATGGCCGATTACACCCAACCTCTACGCCCTGGCGCGCTACAACCACGCCCTCAACGTACGCAAGCCGCTCGACATCCTCGCCGGACTCGAATACAAAAACGACTGCGGCTGCTGGAGTGTCAGCGCCGCTGCCCAGCGCTACGTCACCGGCTGGGACACCGAACGCAACAAACCGAGCTACAAAAACGCCTTCTTCTTCACCCTGCAACTGAAAAACCTGAGCAACATCGGCAACAAAGCCGACGAAACCCTGCGCCCGGCCATCCCGGGCTACAAAAAGACCAACGAGGTAGTCAAATGAAATCCCACGCAAAAACCCTCGCGGCTGTTTTACTTGCCGCCGCCTTTCAGACGGCCTTTGCCGCCGACATCAAAACCGTGGACGGCATCGCCGCCGTGGCGGGCGACGACATCGTCACCATGAGCCAGTTCGAACGCGCACTGGCCGAAGCCAAACGCCGCATCCCCGCCGCGCAAAGGCCGTCTGAAAACGAATTGCGCGGCCATATTCTCGCGCAGCTCATCAACCGCGCGCTTGTCGTACAGGCGGGCAAACGCCGCGGCCTCACCGCCAGCGAGGCCGAAGTGGACGAAGCCATCGCCCTGGCCGCCGCGCAAAAACACGTTTCCGTCGAAAAATTCTATGCCGACGCGCTGAAAGAAGGCGCACCCAAATCCGCCGTGCGCCGCGAAACCGCAGAGCAGATCATCGCCGAAAAAGTGCAGCAGCAGGCCGTATTGCAGAGCGCGCGCGTCAGCGACGCCGAAGTGGATGCCGCCATCGCTCGCGCGCAGCAGCAGGGCATCGCCCTCCCCGCAGGCGAACCCGTACGCCAATACCGCGCCCAACACATCCTGATCAAAGCCGAAAAAGAAAACGCCTCGGCCGCCGCCGAAGCCGTTATCCGCAAAATCCAAAACCAGGCCGCCGCCGGACGCGATTTCGGCGAACTGGCGCGGCAGTATTCGCAAGACCCCGGCAGCGCGCAGCAAAACGGCGATTTGGGCTGGTTCGGCGACGGCATGATGGTGCCCGAGTTTGAAAGCACGGTGAAAAAACTGAAAAAAGGCCAAATCAGCCGCCCCGTCAAAACCCAGTTCGGCTGGCATCTGATCAGGCTCACCGACACCCGCGAGGCGGGCACGCCCGAAGAGCGCCGCCGCAACGCCGTGCGCCAATACATCATGGAACAGAAAGCCGCCCATGCCGCTTCGCAGCTCTTGCAGCAGCTGCACGAGAGCGCCTTTGTCGATGTGCGCCTGAAATAAGCCCGCCCATGCAGCATGAGGCCGTCTGAAAACCCGCACAGGCATTTTCAGACGGCCTCATGTCTATTCCCTTCCCTATCCGCATCCGCCCCGCCAAACCGCCATGAACTCCATCGAACACGCCCGCCGTTTTTCGCTTTTTCTTGCCCGCAACCTCGATTCAGGCCGTCTGAACGCCGACATTCTGCGCGCCATGACGGACAAGGTTTTGACTGAACAGGATTTTCACGGTTTTGCCGACTGGCCGGGCATTTTGGCGGCACAAGACGAAGAAACGCTGGCACGCAAGCTGCGCGAACTGCGCCGCTATGTGGTGGCGCAGATTATGGTGCGCGATTTAAACCGCATCAGCGATTTAAACGAAGTAACGCGCACGATTACGCAGTTTGCCGATTTTGCCGTCAATACCGCGCTGGATTTTGCCTACGCCTACTACCGCGACCTGTACGGCACGCCAATCGGCCGCTACACGGGCGGGGCGCAGCATTTGAGCGTGGTGGCGATGGGCAAGGCCGGCGGTTATGAATTAAACGTGTCCTCCGACATCGATTTGATTTTCGTCTATCCTGAAGCGGGCGAAACCGACGGCCGCAAGCCGCGCGACAATCAGGAGTTTTTCGTCAAAGTGGGCAAAAAGCTGATTGCGCTGTTGAACGACATCACCGCCGACGGCCAAGTGTTCCGCGTCGATATGCGGCTGCGGCCGGACGGCGACTCGGGCGCGCTGGTGTGCAGCGAAACGGCGCTGGAACAATATCTGATTGCGCACGGGCGCGAGTGGGAGCGTTATGCGTGGTGCAAAGGCCGCGTGGTCACGCCGCACGAGAACGGCATCGCGGCGCTGGTGCGGCCGTTTGTGTTCCGCAAATATCTCGACTACGGCGCCTACGAAGCCATGCGCGGCCTGCACAGCCAAATCCGTGCCGAAGTGGGCAGAAAAGGCATGGAAAACAACATCAAACTCGGCGCGGGCGGCATCCGCGAAATCGAGTTTGTCGCGCAGATTTTCCAAATGATACGCGGCGGGCAACACCGCGCCTTGCAACTCAAAGGCACGCAGGAAACACTGGCCGTGTTGGCAGAGCAGGGCATCATGCCGTCTGAAACCGCCGACGCGCTGCTGGCCGCCTACCGCTTTTTGCGCGATGTCGAACACCGCCTGCAATACTGGGACGACCGGCAAACGCAAACCCTGCCGCAAAGCCCCGAACAGCAGGCGCTCTTGGCCGAGAGCATGGGCTTTGCCGACTATGCCGTCTTTTCAGACAGCCTCAACGCCCACCGCGCCGCCGTGTCCGCCGAGTTCGAGCACATCCTCGCCGCACCCGAAGAGCAAAACGCCGCCCGCTTCGCCGCCCTGTGGCCGAACCCGCCCGCTGAACCCGACGCCCCCGTTTACGCGCAACTGGCCGAAGCGGGTTTCTCGCCGCAGGCCGTGGCAGGCCGTCTGAACAGCCTCGCCCGCAGCAGCCGCTACCGCAGCCTGTCGCCGCGCAGCCTGCGCCTCTTCGACACCCTCGTGCCGCAGGCCGCCGAAGCCGCCGCCGAATACCCCCGCCCCGACGACACCTTCTTCCGCCTCACCGACTTTCTCGAAACCGTCAGCCGCCGCCCCGCCTACCTCGCCTTCCTGATCGAATACCCCAACGAACTCTCGCGCGTCGCCGCCCTGATGAGCCGCAGTGCCTGGATTGCGGGCTACCTGCAACAGCATCCCGCCCTACTCGACGAACTGCTCGGCGCCCAACTGACCGAAAGCCGCCCCGACTGGCCGCAGCTGCGATGCGAGTTGGCCGCCGAACTCGACGCCTGCGAAGACGCCGAAGCGAAAATGGACGCCCTGCGCCGCTTCCGCCACGCCCAAGTTTTCCGTCTCGCCGTACAGGATTTGGCGGGCAAATGGACAGTGGAAGCCCTGTCCGACCAACTCTCCGAACTGGCCGACACCATCCTCGGCCTCACCCTCGAACACGCCTGGCGCGAAATGCCGAAAAAACACCGCCAAAACCCCGCCTTCGCCGTGATCGGCTACGGCAAACTCGGCGGCAAAGAACTCGGCTACACCTCCGACCTCGACCTCGTCTACCTCTACGACGACCCCCATCCCGACGCTGCCCACACCTACGCCCGCCTCGCCAACCGCCTCACCAACTGGCTCTCCGCCGCCACCGGCGCGGGCACGCTCTACCAAACCGACCTGCGCCTGCGCCCCGACGGCGACAGCGGCTTCATCGTCCACAGCCTTGCCGCCTTTGAAAAATACCAGCGCGGCCACGCCTGGACATGGGAGCACCAAGCCCTCACCCGCGCCCGCTTCGTCTGCGGCGATGCCGCCATTCAGACGGCCTTCGAACGCATCCGCAGCGAAATCCTCACCCTGCCGCGCGACAGCGCCGCCCTCAAAAACGACATCCTCGCCATGCGCGAAAAAATCGCCGCCGCCCATCCGCCGCAGGATAACGACGTCAAATACGCGCGCGGCGGCATCGTCGACGTCGAATTCGCCGTGCAGTACCTTATACTCGCCCACGCCCGCGAACTGCCCGCCCTGCTCGACAACTACGGCAACATCGCCCTCCTGGGCACGGCGGCGGAAAACGGCCTCGCCGACCCCACCCTCTGCGGCCGCGCCCGCCGCGCCTACCGCCGCTTCCGCGCCTGCCAGCACAGCGCCGTCCTCGACGAAGCGCAACCCCCCGCCGCCGACAGCGAAACCCTGTCCGCCTACGCCGCCGTGCGCGACTTGCAGCGGCAAATCTTCGGCGCGGATGGGGAAGCCGAGGAGGCCGTCTGAAAGCGCAGTTTCAGCGAAGTTAAAAAACAACGGCGCAAAGGAAAGGCCGTCTGAAAACCCGAAAAGGTGTTTTCAGACGGCCTTGTCCTGTTTGGAGAAACTCCCTTGTGGCTTTGTCTGCCAAAAAAGGCCGTCTGAAACCCGTTTGGCGGCTTTCAGACGGCCTTGGCGTTTTATTCTTAATGCCTGAAATGGCGCACGCCGGTAACGACCATCGCCATGCCGTGTTCATCCGCTGCGGCAAACACTTCTTCATCGCGCACCGAGCCTGCGGGATGAATCACCGCCTTGATGCCCTGTTCGGCAATCACGTCCACGCCGTCGCGGAAGGGGAAGAAAGCGTCCGATGCCGCGCACGCTCCGTTTAAATCCAAGCCGGCGTCTTGCGCTTTGCGGGCGGCGATGCGGGTGGAATCCACGCGGCTCATTTGACCCGCGCCGATGCCGTAGGTTTGGCCGCCTTTGCCGAACACGATGGCGTTGGATTTTACGAATTTCGCCACGTTCCACACAAACAGCAGGTCTTTCCATTCCTGTTCGGTGGGTTGGCGTTTGGAGACGACTTTCAAATCTTCGCGGCGGATGCGGTGGATGTCGGGCGTTTGCACCAGCAGGCCGCCGCCGACGCGTTTGAGCTCGAAGCGGTTTGCGCCCTTGTCCAGCGGCACTTCCAGCACGCGCACGTTTTTCTTGGCGGCGGCGATTTCCAGCGCTTCGGCGGTGAACTTGGGCGCCATCAAGACTTCCATAAACTGGTTGTCGGTAATCTGTTTCACCGTTTCGCCGTCCACTTCGCGGTTAAAGGCGATGATGCCGCCAAACGCGCTGGTGGTGTCGGTGGCGTAGGCAAGGCGGTAGGCGGCAAGCGGATTGTCGGCAACGGCCACGCCGCAGGGGTTGGCGTGTTTCACAATCACGCAGGCGGGCGCGTCAAACGATTTGACCGCTTCCCACGCGGCATCGGCATCGGCGATGTTGTTGTAGGACAACTCTTTGCCCTGCAATTGTTTGTAGTTGGAAAGGCAGCCTGAAAACGGATAAACGTCGCGGTAGAACGCGGCGCGCTGGTGCGGGTTTTCGCCGTAGCGCATTTCCTGCACCTTAAGCCAGCTTTGGTTGAACTGCTGCGGAAACTCGCCGATTTCGGGTTCGCCTGCGAGTTTGTCGTCTGACAGCGAAGTCAGATAATTGGAAATCATGCCGTCGTATTGCGCGGTGTGGCTGAACGCTTTGCGGGCGAGGTTGAAACGGGTTTTGTCGGAAAGGCCGTCTGAATCTTTCAGCTCGGCAACCACGGCGGCAAAATCGGCGTTGTCGGTAACGATGGCGACGTGTTTCCAGTTTTTCGCCGCCGAACGCACCATGGTGGGGCCGCCGATGTCGATGTTTTCAACCGCGTCTTCCAGCGTGCAGCCGGGCTTGGCGATGGTGGCGGCGAAGGGGTAGAGGTTTACAGCCACCAGGTCAATGTTGCCGATGTCGTGTTCCTGCATTTTGGCGACGTGTTCGGCCAAATCGCGCCGGCCGAGGATGCCGCCGTGGATTTTCGGGTGCAGCGTTTTCACGCGGCCGTCGAGCATTTCGGGGAAACCGGTGTAGTCGGCCACTTCGATCACGGGAATGCCCGCATCGGCCAAAAGCGCAGCGGTGCCGCCGGTGGAGAGGATTTCTACGCCCGCTTCGTGCAGGGCGCGGGCAAATTCGACTGCGCCGTTTTTGTCAGAGAGACTAATCAGGGCGCGTTGGATTTTTACGGTGGACATGGATGATGTTCCTTTGCTTCGGAAATTTCGGGCAGGAAAAAGGCCGTCTGAAACGGCGCGGCGGATGGTTCTTGCGGCGCGCATTATCCGTTATTTTCGCGGCGCACGCAGCAGCGACGGCAAAAATGCAGCCCCTGCGCCCGCCTGCTTGGCGCGTCAGCAACAGATGCGCGGTTGGCGCGGCAGACGGGGGTTTCAGACGGCCTTGCAGAGCATCAGGCCGTCTGAAAAAGACGGGCGCGGAGTATCGTCGTTCCGTGCGGCAGGCGGATGGTTTGCCGCTGCCGCATTTTGGGTTGAGAACCGATCTTTCAGACGGCCTCACGGGCATCAGGCCGTCTGAAAACGAATCTTTAATGAAGTTGAAAGGCCGTCTGAAAAAGACGGAGGGGAGTATCGTCGTTCCGTGCGGCAGGCGGGCGGTTTGCCGCTGCCGCGTTTTTGGTTGAGAACCGATCTTTCAGACGGCCTCACAGAACATCAGGCCGTCTGAAAGAGGTGAAACAGCGGCGCTGTCAGAAGGATTTGCCGATTTGCAGGTAGGCGTTGGCTTTGCGGTAGCCGTAGAGCGGGTGGTTGCTGGTGGTTTTCTGCCACACGGTGACGAGGCGGGGGGTGACGCCCCACAGGCTCAGGCGGTTGTGCCAGAGGGAGAGGGAGGCGGAATATTCTTTGTCGTCGCGGCGGATGCGGAAGAAGTCGGCGGCGTCGTAGCGGCGGCGGCCGTAGCCTGCGGAAAGGGCGGTGCCGAATCCTTTGCCCCAGACGCGCACGGCGGATGCGCGGAGGCCGCGTCTGTGGTAGGCGTCGTCGGCGGTGCGGGCGCGTTTGCGCGAGAAGTCGGCGCCGAGGGTGAAGTATTGGCGCGGGCTGTGCTGGAATATCCAGGTGGCGGACAGGCTGCTGTTGCGGCCTTCGAGGAATTTGCGCGTGTCGTAGTGTTGGTAGCTCGATTCGGCGGCGGCGGAGAGGCGGTGGCGTGTGCTGAGGCTGCGCTGCCATTCGGCGCGCAGGCCGGTTTCGCGGGAGTAGGGTTCAGTGCCGTACCAACGGCGCTCGTAGTAGGGGAGGAGGGCGGTTTCGCTGCGGCCGCTTTGGTAGGCGGCGCCGAGGGCGGTGCGGACGGTGAGGTCGTCGTAGCGGTGGTTGTCCCAATAGAATTTGCCGTAGAGGTCGGTTTCGCTGCGCAGGAGCAGATTGTCGGCGAGGTTGAAGTTGCGGGCGAGGCCGGCGGAGTAGGAGAGGCCGCGGGCTTTTTCGGGGGCGGGCAGTGTCCATTCGCCGCTGCCGTAGCGCAGGGTGCGTTCTTTTGTGGCGTTGTTGACGTTGTTGTCGCGGGTGTAGTGGGCGCTCAGGCGGGGCGTCCAGCGGCTGCGGCTGCGGATTTCGTCGAGTTGGCTTTGCAGGGCAGCGCGGGCTTGGGGGTCGAGGTCGGGGGTGGCGAGCAGGGCGGTGTAGTGCGCTTGTGCGGAGACGTTGCGGTGGTCGTCTTTCAGTGCCTGCGCCAGACGGAGGCGGACGAGGAAGGCGTCGGGCATTCGGCGGTAGGCGTTTTGCAGGCGCCTGACGGCTTCGCGGTAGCGGCCGTCGCTTTGGGCGGCCATACCTTCGGCCGTCTCGAGCAGGACGGGGTCTTGTCCTTCGGGCAGGCGGCGGTAGACGGGCAGAAGGAGTTTGATGGCGGCGGTGTTGGCGGCGATAACGGAGGAGGAGAGGGCGCGGTGCAGCAGGCCGGGGTGTTGCAGCAGTTCTTCGGGGTCACTGAATGTGAGGGTGCCGCCGTTTTGGGAAACGCTGCCCTCGGGCGCGGATGCGGGGGCGGGCAGTTCGTCGGAGCCGGTGAGGTCGAAGCGGGTGTCGGGTTGGCTGAGGGTGGAGCGTGTGGCGGGGTTCGGCAACTCGTCGGCACGCGCTGCGGACAGGGCGGCAAGCAGGAGCAGGAAGGGTAGGCGTTTGGGCATGGCGGCGGGGCGGTGGTTGGCGGACGGAGGCCGTCTGAAAGGGGGGAAACCTTTTTTCAGACGGCCTTTTTGGGCGGCGGACGGGGTGGGATGCTTTGCGGATGATCCGTTTTGCCCGCCGTGTTTTTCACTTCGTCGGGGCTGCGTTTTCAGACGGCCTGATTTCAGACGGCCTTATTCGATGTTCAGCCTTTCCATGCGGTAGCGCATGGAGCGGAAGCTGATGCCGAGGAGTTTGGCGGCCTGGGTGCGGTTGTAGCGGGTGATGTTCAGCGCCTGTTCGATGATGGAACGCTCGAGCAGGTCGAGGTATTCCTGTATCTGGCTTTGGCCGGGGACGAAGGGCGGCATGGCGTCGAAGTTCATCGGCGGCAGCGCTTCGCTTTCGGCGGCCGGTTCGGGGCGCGGGGCGCGGGTTTCGCCTGCCGGTGTGGCGGCGGGGGCAAGGTCGGCGGGGCGGGGGCCGTGTCCGGCGGTGATTTGCAAATCGTCGATTTGGATGACGCTGCCGGTGGTGAGGGCGACGGCGCGTTCGAGGATGTTTTCCAGTTCGCGGAAGTTGCCGGGGTAGCTGTACGAGAGCAGGGCTTCCTGTGCTTTGGGGCTGAGGCGGTAGCCGCCGGGGATGCCGTTGCTGTGTTTGTTGAGCATGCGCATGATGAGGCCGCCGAGGTCTTCGCGCATTTCGCGCAGGGGCGGCATATGCAGGGTGACGACGTTGAGGCGGTAGTACAAGTCCTGTCGGAAGGCGCCGCTTTCGACAAGGGCTTCGAGGTTTTTGTGGGTGGCGCAGACGATGCGTACGTCTACCGGCGTTTCTTTGGCGTCGCCGATGCGGCGCACGGCTTTTTCCTGGATGGCGCGCAGCAGTTTAACCTGCATGGCCAGCGGCAGGTCGGCCACTTCGTCGAGGAAGAGGGTGCCGCCGTCGGCGTGTTGGAAGAAGCCCATGCGGTCTTGGTCGGCGCCGGTGAAGCTGCCTTTTTTGTAGCCGAAAAACTCGCTTTCCATCAGGTTTTCGGGAATCGCGCCGCAGTTGACGGCGATAAAGGGGCCGTCGGCGCGCGGCGAGAGTTCGTGGATGCTGCGGGCGGCCTGTTCCTTACCCGAACCGGATTCGCCGGAGATGTAGACGGGCACGACGCTGTCGGCGAGGCGGCGGATGAGGTGGCGCACTTCGACCATCTGCGGCGACATGCCCAGCAGGCGGGGCATATCGGCATCGCCGCCGACTTCGTTTTCGTGGTGTGCGGGCGCTTGCGCGTCTGATGCGGCCGCGGTTTGCGGCGTGGCGCTGCGGAAGCGTTCGCGCAGGGAGCTGAGGGCGCCGGGCGGGGTGACGGGGCGGTCGATGCCGCCGGAAATGCCTTTGCGCACGGGTTTGGGCGTGTCGGGCGCACGGGCGGGCGTGGCGGCGACGGGCTGCGGGCGCGGCGGCACGGGCGGCGGCATATAGGGCGCGGCCGGCGCGGGCTGTGGAGCGGGCGCGGCGGGGGCTGTGGGTTTGGTTTCGGCGGCTTCGGGCTCGTTCACTTTCACCGCCGATTTCACCAGCGAGCGCAGCTGCGAGAGGGTGATGGGTTTTTGCAGGTAGTCGAACGCGCCTTCTTTCAGGGCTTCGACGGCCTGGTCGGCGTTGCCGAAGGCGGTGATGACGGCAACGGGCGTGTCCAGCGACAGGCGGTTGATGTGCTGGACGACTTCCAGTCCCGAGCCGTCGGGCATGCGCATATCGGTGAGCACCAGCGAGTAGTCGCTGTTTTCCAGCTTGTCTTTGGCGTCTTCCACGCCGACGGCGGTGTCGACGCGCAGACCCATTTTCATCAGGGTCATTTCCATCAGGTCGCGGATGTCCGCTTCGTCGTCTACGACCAGTACGGGGTGTTGCAGGTCACTGTTCTTCATGGTTGTTGTCCTTCGGAAGGATGAGTTCGAAGCCGTTCATTTCGGGATGGTAGTGCAGCTGGCCGAGGTTGGCGTGCGCCAGTTCGCGGGCGACGTAGAGGCCGAGGCCGGTGCCGGTTTTTTCGGTGGTGAAGAAGGGCTCGAAGAGTTGGTTGCGGATGTCGGGCGGCACGCCTGCGCCGTTGTCGGACACCACTATCGAAATGTTGAGTTTGCCGCTGGGGCGTATCAGCACGCGGATGGCGCTTTCGTCTTTTTTGCTGTGCCGCCAGGCATTGTTGCACAGGTTCCACATGATTTGCTGCAGGTGCATCGGGTCGGCGGTGACGGCCAGCTGTTTGCCCTGCATTTCCATTTTGATGCAGTACACCGCGTCGGGGTTGCTGAGGGTGAATTCCTGTTTGAACGCCAGCCAGAATTTCATCAGGTTGATGTGTTCGCGGCCGAGGTTGTCTTTTTTGTTGAGCATCGACACTTCTTCCAGCATTTTGTCGATGCGGCGGATGTTGCCATCGATGATGCCGTGCAGCTTGCGGCTCATCGGGTCTTCCACACTTTCCTGCAAAAGGTCGTTGGCGTGGCGGATGGCCGACATGGGGTTGCGGATTTCGTGGGCGAGGTTGGCGGTGAGCTGGCCGAGGGAGGCGAGTTTGGTGGCCATCGCTTCGGCGGCGATTTCGCGCAGCGAGCGCACGAAGAGCATGAGGAGCTGGCCGTCTTCCTGAACCAGCGGCACGGCGCGCACGTGCATCGAATGCTGGTGCAGGTGGATGTCGGTTTCGAAGGGGCGGTCGGGGTTGTAGAGCCAGCGTCTGGCCAGGTCTTCGAAAATTGGCTCTTTCTGTTCGGGCGCGAGGCCGGGGAAGTAGGTTTTGGCCTGACGGTTGAACAGCCAGACTTTCAGCTCGGGGTCGATGACGATGACGGCTTCCTGCACGCGGTTGAGCACCAGCAGGTTGAGGCCGCGCACGCGGTTGTAGTTGCGCTTGTGTTTGAGCGCGGAGGCGTTGGCGGCTTTGAGGAATTTGGCGCTGTACGAGGTGAGGTAGGCGACGGCGAAGGAGGCGGCGATGAGGACGACGCCCATGCCGATGTTGTGGCCGTCCCACTGCTGCGTGTCGAGGGCGAGCTGGTCGGTGAGGAACATGACGCAGACGATGCACAGGGTGGTGAATCCGGCGTAAAGCGCGGGGAAGCGGCCGTAGCTGAGCATGCAGGAGGTGGCGATGAAGGGCAGTACGAGGATGCCGATGCCTGTGCTGATGCCGCCGGTGAGGTAGACGAGCACCATAATCATCAGGATGTCGATAACGGCGCTGGCGTTGGGCAGGCGGTCGGTTTTCTGCTGTACCCAGTGCGGGCGGACGAAGGAAAACAGGGTGATGCCCGCGTAAACCGCCGCCCACAGGTAGAAGGTGGAGGGGGTGACCATTTTGCGCAGGCCGGCGTTGTCGGAGAACATGGCCATCAGGTGCAGCGCGGTCATGGCGGTGACGATGGTGAGGCGACAGATGTTGATGAGCCACGGGATGCGGTCGATCTGCTCTTCCCAGTTGTCGGTTCTGCTGAGAAAGGAGTTTTTCATATTGTTGTTTGGCATTTTTCCGTAGAGGCCGTCTGAAAGCGGAGTTAAAAGGTTTCAGACGGCCTTTTGTGTTTGGTACGCGCATTGTCGCAGATTGCGGCCACGCCCGTTTTTCAGACGGCCTTTGCGGTTAATCTTTGGCTTTAATGGCTTTCAGACGGCCTGAAACTTCCAAAATTTTCCCTTTGCGGCCGCGTTTGCCCGCGATGTCTTGGATACGCAGTTTTTCCTGATGCACCGCGCCGCGTTTGCCGACGGTTTCAACGACAAATTCGGGCGTGGACACCACGGCGATGTGTTCGAGGCGGAGGCCGTCTGAAAGCGGGGTGAGCTGCAAACCGCGCCCTTTGGGCATCACTTTCAATTCGCCCAGCGGGAAGGCCAGCAGGCGGTTGCCGCTGTCGGCAGTAACGACTTTGCAGTCGGGATTGATGAGCGAGGAGGCATACACGGGCACGGGCGGCAGCACGGTTTCGCCCGCATCGAGCGTCATCAGCACTTTGCCGTTTTTGTTGCGGCTGACCATGTCGGCGAGTTTGGCGATAAAGCCGTAGCCGCCGCTGCCGGCCAAAAGATAGTGCTGCTCGGACAGGCCGGTGAGCATGGCGGCGGGTTTTGCGCCGTTTTGCAGCTCGATTAATGAAGACACGGGCACGCCGTCGCCGCGCCCGCCGGGGATTTCGGCGGCATCGAGCGTGTAGGTGCGGCCTTGTGTGTCGAGTATCACCACCGGCCACACGGTGCGGCCTTCGAGGGTTTGTTTGAGGCGGTCGCCTTCTTTAAACGCGGTTTGGCTCAAATCAAGGTTGTGGCCGGCCCGGCTGCGTATCCAGCCTTTTTCCGACAGAATCAGGGTAACAGGTTCGTCGGTGGTGGTCTGCGTGAGCACGGCGCGGCCGGCTTCCTGCACCAGCGTGCGGCGTTCGTCGCCGTATTGCTTCATGTCGGCCTGCATTTCTTTGATGATGAGCTTTTTCTTTTCGTTTTCGTCGCCGAGCAGAATGTTCAGACGGCCTTGCTCTTCGCGCAGTTCGTTCAATTCTTTTTCGAGTTTGAAGCCTTCGAGGCGGGCGAGCTGGCGCAGGCGGATTTCGAGAATGTCTTCGGCTTGGATTTCGGTGAGGCCGAACGCCGCCATCAGGTCGGTTTTCGGGTCGTCCGACTCGCGGATGACTTTAATCACTTCGTCGATGTGCAAAAAGACTTTCAGACGGCCTTCGAGAATGTGCAGCCGTTTTTCCACCTGCGAAAGGCGGAATTTCAGACGACGTGTAACGGTAACAACGCGAAAATCCAGCCATTCCTGCAAAATGGTTTTCAGGTTTTTCTGCGCGGGGCGGTTGTCCAAACCCATCATCACCAGGTTCATCGACACATTGCCTTCGAGCGAAGTCTGAGCCATCAGCGTGTTGATGAAGGTATCGGTATCGATGCGGCTGGATTTCGGTTCGAACACCAGTCGCACGGGATGTTCGCCGTCGGACTCGTCGCGCACGCGGTCGATTAAATCCAGCATCAGCTTTTTGGTGTTGAGCTGGTCTTGGTTGAGCTGCTTTTTACCCGCTTTCGGTTTCGGGTTGGTTTGTTCTTCGATTTCGGCAAGGATTTTGGCGGAATTGGCGTTCGGCGGCAGCTCGGTAACAATCACGCGCCACTGGCCGCGTGCGAGCCGCTCGATTTCGTAACGCGCACGCACGCGCACGCTGCCTTTGCCCGTTTCGTAAATCTGGCGCAAATCCGCCGCCGGCGTGATGATTTGGCCGCCGCCGGCAAAGTCGGGCGCGGGGATGTATTCCATCAGATCGGCGGTGTCGAGATGCGGTTTTTTCAACAGCGCGACGGCGGCTTGGGTAACTTCGTTCAAATTGTGCGACGGGATTTCGGTGGCCATGCCCACGGCGATGCCCGACGCGCCGTTGAGCAATACCATCGGCAGCCGCGCGGGCAGGGTAACGGGTTCTTCAAACGCGCCGTCGTAGTTGGGCACGAAATCCACCGTGCCCTGATGGATTTCCGACAGCAAAAGCTCGGCAATCGGCGTGAGCCGCGCCTCGGTGTAACGCATCGCCGCCGCGCCGTCGCCGTCGCGCGAACCGAAGTTGCCGATGCCGTCGATGAGCGGATAGCGCAGCGTGAAATCCTGCGCCATGCGCACCATCGCCTCGTAGGCCGAGATGTCGCCGTGCGGATGGTATTTGCCCAAAATCTCGCCGACCACGCGGGCAGACTTCACGGGTTTCGCGCCCGAGGTCAGACCCATGTCGCGCATGGCGTAGAGAATGCGCCGCTGCACGGGCTTTTGGCCGTCTGAAACTTCGGGCAGGGCGCGGCCTTTGACCACGCTCATGGCGTATTCGAGATAGGCGCGTTCGGCGTATTGGCCGAGCAGCAGGGTGTCGTGGTCGGAAACGGGAGATGGGGTGTCGTGAATCATGCGCGGGGAGGGTTGGGGGAAAAGGGCGGTATTGTAAAGCAAAATTAACGCAGCGGCATGGCGGCAGGCCGTTCCCGTCTGCACGGGAATGACGTTTCTGAAAACCTTTCAGACGGCCTCAATAACCCATCAGCGGCAGCAGCACGGGCACGAGAAAGGCGGTGAGCACGCCGTTGACGATTAAGCCCAAGCCCGCGTAGGCGGCGTATTTCTTGCTGCGTTCGAGCGAAGCGGCCATGCCCATCGCGTGCGAGGCGGCGCCCACCGACATGCCCTGCGACATCGGCTTGTGCACCGTGCCCAGCCGCAGCAGGCGGTAGCCCGCCGTCTGGCCGATCATGCCGGCGGCAATCACCGAGGCGGCGGTGATGGCGGGCAGGCCGCCGATGCTGCGGGTGATTTCGATGGCGATGGGGCTGGTGACCGATTTGGCGGCAAGGCTCAACACGGTTTCCCGTTCCGCGCCCGCGAGTTTGGCGAGGTAGACCGCGCTGACGATGCCGGTGACGCTGCCTGCGGTTTGCGACAGGATAATCGGCAGCCACTGGCGGCGGATTCTGTCCCAGTTGAGATACAGCGGTACGGCCAGGCCGACGACGACGGGTTTGAGCCAGAAATCGATGAATTGCGCCGCCTGATGGTAGTCGGGATAGGCGATGCCGCAGAGTTTCAGATAGATGATGACCAGCGCGGTGGTGCACATCACGGGATTGAAGAGGACGTTGCCGGTGCGGGCGCGCACAATGTTCACCAGCCAGTAGGCGGTAACGGTGAGCCAGAGCAGTACGGCGGGGTGGCGCAGCATATCCATCAGCGTTTGCGCAGCAGTTCGTGCGTTTTGCCGGTGACGAACATTACCGCCAGCGTGCTGAACACGGTGGACACGGCAATCGGCCAAAAATCGCGCGCCACCAGATCGAGATATTCCATTACCGCCACGCAGGGCGGTACGAGAAACAGCGACAAATTGGCCATCATCGTGTCCACCGCGCCCTGCAGCCACGCGGTTTTCACCCAGCCGGCCTGTAAGGCGGCAAACAGCAGCGCCATGCCGATGATGCTGCCGGGCAGTTGCAGGCCGGTGAAATGAATCACCGCCTCTCCGGCGGCGAGAAAACCGAAAATAATGCTCAGGGCGCGGATGAGGTGCATGGGCGGTGTTCTCCTGTGTGATGGATTTTGATGTTGTGCTGCGGCGGAATATAGCGGGCGGCTTAACAAAAGGCAACATTGGGCAACATAAAGAGGCCGTCTGAAAGCGCAGCTTTAACGAAGTGATGGCGGAAACGGGCCTTCAGGCGGCCTCGATAGTGCGGCAGGCAGGCAAAAGGCCGTCTGAAAACGGGTTTCAGACGGCCTTGTGTATCGCGGGCTTTATTTCTTTTCTTTCTTTTCGCGCTCTTCGGCTTTTTTTGCCGACGCTTCCAGGCGGGCGGCTACGTAGTCCACCATCAGGTCTTTTTTCTCCCAGAAAAAGGTTTCCATTTTTTGCAGGGAGTAGATGCGGCGCACCATGCCGGGCAAACCGGCGTGGATGATGGCGGCGACTTCTTTGTTCAGCGCTTCGTTGTCCATTGCGGTTTTCAGATCGACGGCTTTTTCGGCGAGGAAGGCGTTGAGGTTTTTCACCACGCCGCCGTGGATTTCAAACTGGTTGAGCATGACTTTGTTTCCCTTTTTGTCGGTTGGTTTGAAAGGCGTGCATTATAGCGCAAAAGCCGCCGCAGGCCGCGGCGGGCTGCTATATAATGCGCGCCTCTCGGGGGAGGCCGTCTGAAAATGTATTTGTGGTTTAAGTTTCTCCATCTGTTTTTCATCATTTCGTGGTTTGCGGGTTTGTTTTACCTGCCGCGTATTTATGTGAATCTGGCGCAGGCAGACGTGGCCTCGGCCGAATACCGCCGTCTGCTCGACATGGCGCGGCGGCTGTTGCGTTTTATGACGCCGCTGGGCGCGGGTGCGCTGGTGTTCGGCCTGCTTGTGCCGTTTGCCGCGGGCTGGTGGGGGCAGGGCTGGGTGTACGCCAAACTGGCGCTGGGGCTGTTTCTCGCCGCCTACCATGTCTGCTGTTTTTTCCTGCTGCGCGCCTTTACCGCGCAGCGCAACCGCCGCAGCCACAAGTGGTACCGCGTGTTTAACGAAATCCCCGTGCTGGCAATGATTGCCGCGCTGTATCTGGTGGTTTTCAAACCGTTTTAAGCAAAGAGGCCGTCTGAAAATGACTGTGGAAATCGAACGCCGTTTTTTGTTGGCAAACGATGCTTGGCGCGCCGAAGCGGGCGAGCCGCGCCTGATGAGCCAGGGCTATCTGAGCGTGGAAAAAGAGCGCACCATCCGCGTGCGCATCGTCGGCGAACAAGCGTGGCTGACGCTCAAAAGCTGGATTTCCGACGTGACGCGTAGCGAGTTCGAGTATGAAATCCCTTTGGCGCACGCGCGGGAGATTTTGCACAGCATGTGCCCTTTCCGTATGGAAAAACGCCGCTACGAAATCCGCTGCGACGGCTTTACCTTTGAAATCGACGAATACGCGGGCGACAACGCGCCGCTGGTCGTGGCCGAAATCGAGCTGCCCGCCGAAGACGCCGCCTTTCCCCGCCCCGCCTGGCTCGGCCGCGAAATCACCTCCGACGGCCGCTTTACCAACGCCTATCTGAGCAAACACCCGTATGCCGGATGGAGCGAAACCGAAAAGGCCGTCTGAAACGCTTTCACTTTGTTGAAGCCCCGCTTTCGGAAACGTCATTCCCGCTGTTTACCAAGGAGCAAAACCATGTATGAAGTCAACCGCAGCGCCTTTCTTCTGATTCCGCAAGAGCCCTTTTTGCACTGGCTGCACTCGGTCGGTGTCAGGGATGTCACCCTCGAAGATTTGCAGGCCGACGCCAACGCCTACCTTACCGATCCGTGCGACCATGTCGACGATGTTTGGGACATCATCGAACACCGCACCGCCGAGATTTTCGCCGCCGAACTGGCCGACTGGTGCGAAGACGAAAGCCTGTGGCCGGATCTCCATCCCGACATTTTCGCCGAATGGTTCGATATCCGCCCCGCCTCCCTCGTCACCGACCTGTCTGCCGAACCGCTGGCGCGCGAAAGCTTCGTGCCCTTTGAAACGCACTGAGATGGAAGACGCCGTTTTCCGCATACGCGGCTACCACCTCGACGGCTACGGCCATGTGAACAACGCGCGCTACCTCGAATTTCTCGAAGAAGCGCGCTGGCACTTTTTCGAACAGCACGACCTGCTCGGCGAGCTGGCAGGCGTGCAGATAGTCGTCGCCCGCGTCGATATCCGCTACCGCCGCAGCGCGGTGGCGGGCGACGTGCTTACCGTGCGCAACCGCGTCAAAACCGTCGAGCCGCGTCTGGCCGTTATCCGCCAGATTGTCTCCTTTGCCGACAGCGGCAAAACCGCCGCGCAGGCCGATGTCACCCTCGTGCCCGTTTCAGACGGCCGCAGCACCGAATTTCCTGCCGCCGTCTTCCAAACCCTGCAACAGATGTTCCGCTCATGAAAAAAACCGCCGTTTTCGCCGCCGCCGCGCTGGTCTGCGGCCTGCTGGCCTTTATCCTGATTCCTTCGGGCACGCCCGCCCCCGCCTTCTCGCTGCCCGATCTGCACGGCAAAACCGTGACCGAGCGCGATTTCCAAGGCAAAGTCACCTTCGTCAATTTCTGGTTTCCCGCCTGCCCCGGCTGCGTGTCGGAAATGCCGAAAATCGTGAAAATGTCGCACGACTACCGAAACCACAACGGTTTCCAAATCCTCGCCGTCGCCGAACCCTACGACCCGCTCGAGAGCGTGAAAACCTACGCCGCAGAGCGCGGCATGGATTTCACCGTGGTGTACGACGCCGACAAAGCCGCCGCCCGCGCCTTCGGCACGGCGGTATATCCCACCTCCTTTTTGGTCGACAAAGAGGGCAGGGTGCTGAAAACCTTTGTCGGCGAACCCGATTTCGCCGAGCTTTACCGCCTGATAGACGGCGAGATGGCCGAGTAGACCGTCTGAAAACAGCCGCCGCACGGCTTTCAAACCGTGCTCCAAGCAAAAAGGCCGTCTGAAAGCGTTTCAGACGGCCTCCTGCGGGCGGTTTCAATCCGTTTTTTCAAGTTCCTGCGGTTCTTGCGCCTGCCCTTCGCCCAAACGCGCGAACCAGCCCGCGACAACCGCTTCCGTTTCCGCCATGCCCTGCTTTTTCAGGCTGGAAAAAAGCTGCACCGTCACCTCCTGCCGCTCGGAAAACGGTTTTAACGCTTTCTTGACAGAAGACAAGGTTTTGATTTGGTCGTTCTTAGATAATTTGTCCGCTTTGGACAACAGGATATGCACCGGACGGCCGGTTTCGGCAAAGAAATCCAGCATCTGCATATCCAGCTCTTTGAGCGGATGGCGGCAGTCCATAATCAGCACTAGCCCGACCAACTGGCGGCGCGTACGCAGATAGTCGCCCAGCAGCGCCACCCAGTGCCGCCGCACCGCTTCGGGCACCTGCGCGTAGCCGTAGCCCGGCAAATCGGCCATGAAATGCCCGTCGGCCAGCTCGAAAAAATTGATGTGCTGCGTGCGCCCGGGCGTTTTCGACACATAGGCCAGCCGCACATGGTTGCACAGCGTGTTGATGGCGCTGGACTTGCCCGCATTGGAGCGGCCGACGAAAGCGATTTCCGCGCCCGTGTCGGGCAGGTCTTTCAAATGGTTGACCGTAGTGAAGAATTTTGCGTTTTGAAATAAGTTCATAACTATGGAAAAAATAGTTAAATTTGGTATAGAATACCACGTTTGCAGACCAACGGTTTAACGCGGCGGTAAAAAAGCGCCGCGTATCGAGTATCGAAAATATAGAAAAAAGGGTGTTGCGGATACCGCAATGCTGCAATCAGGAGCCTCCATGAAACGTTTAACCCTACTGACTCTGGCACTTGCCTCCGGTACGGCTTTTGCCGCGCCCAAGGCCGACGTGGCCAAAGGCAAGCAGATTGCCCAAACCGTCTGTGCGGCCTGCCATGCCGCCGACGGCAACAGCGGTATTTCCACCTATCCGAAACTCTCGGCGCAGCACGCAAAATACATCGCCGTGGAAACAAAAGCCATCAAAGACGGCAAGCGCACCACCGGCGGCGCGGCGGCGATGAAGCCGATGGTGATGAGCCTCAGCGAGCAGGACATCGCCAATGTCGCCGCCTTCTACGCCACGCAGACGCCCAAATCGGGCGAAGCCAATCCGAAAGACAACCTCAAACTCGGCGCGCAGATTTACCGCGGCGGCCTCGCCGGTAAAAAACTGCCCGCCTGTATGTCCTGCCACGGCCCCAGCGGCGCGGGCATGCCCGGCAGCGGCACCGACGTCAACGCCTATCCCCGTCTGGGCGGCCAGCACAAAGACTACACCGTCACCCAGCTCAAAGCCTACGCCTCCGGCCAGCGCACCAGTCCGAACGGCATGATGGAAGACATCGTCAAACGCATGTCGGAAGAGGAAATCAACGCCGTAGCCAACTTCATCCAAGGCCTGCACTAAGCCGCAGCGGCCGCGTTCCGTTTGACGGCGCGGCTTTTCAGACGGCCTCTTGCGCTGCAGGAGGCCGTCTGAAAACACCTGCGATTGATTCGGTCAATCAGACATCGGGCTGCCGCTACGTCCAGCGTATCGGCAGCCCGGTTTGTAGTAAAATCTGCGCCTTCCGTTTCCCGCCCGTCCCTTCCCTCTCTTCAAAATGACCCGTTCCGAAAAAATCCCCCTTATCCGCCGTCCGTGGTTTGCCTTTTTAAGCTCCATGCGCTTTGCCGTGGCGCTGCTGTGCGTGCTGGCGGTGGCTTCGGTGATCGGCACGGTGTTGCAGCAGAACCAGGCGCCGGCGGACTACATCGTCAAGTTCGGCCCGTTTTGGGCGAAGATTTTCGAGTTCCTCGGCCTTTACGACGTGTACGCCTCGGGCTGGTTCGTCGTTATCATGCTGTTTCTCGTCCTCAGCACCGGCCTGTGCCTGTGGCGCAACGTGCCGCCGTTTTGGCGCGAAATGCGCTCTTTCCGCCTGAAAGCTTCCAAACGCTCGCTCGCGGCGATGAAAAACAGCGCGCTGCTGGAAAGTGCGGTTGCGCCCGAAGTGGCCGCGCGCTATTTCGCCGTGCAGGGTTTCGCCGTCAAACAGAGCGCGCGTGAAGACGGCTCGGTGCTGGTGGCGGCGAAAAAAGGGGCGATGAACAAATGGGGCTATATTTTCGCCCATCTGGCCGTTATCGTGATTTGCCTCGGCGGCCTGATCGACAGCAACCTGCTGCTGAAAATCGGCATGCTCACGGGCAGAATCGTCCCCGACGATGCCGCCGTTTTCGCCCGAGATTTCAAGCCGCAAAGCGTGCTGGGCGCGGGCAACCTGTCGTTTCGCGGCAATGTCAACCTCAGCGAAGGGCAGGAGGCCGACGTGGTGTTTCTCAACGCCGACAAAGGCATGCTGGTGCAGAAGCTGCCCTTTGCCGTGAAACTGAAAAAATTCAATATCGACTTCTACCACACGGGCATGCCCAGCGATTTTGCCAGCGAGCTGGAAATCACCGACAAAGCCAGCGGCAAACGCGAAACGCACACCGTGCGCGTCAACCATCCCTACACCCTGCACGGCGTCACCATCTATCAGGCCAGCTTTGCTGACGGTGGCTCCGACGTCGCCTTTAAAGCTTGGAATCTCGCCTCGGCCAGCAGCAGCTTCGCCGACCTGAAAGGCCGCTCGATGAACACCTTCCCGCTCAATATGGGCGGCGAACAGAAATACACGCTCGAACTCGACCAATTCGCCTCCACCAATGTCGAAGACATGGGCAGGCCGTCTGAAAAGGCTTCAGACGGCCTCCAAGGCAAAATCAACGACGTGCGCAGCGTGCGTCAGGACAAAAAATTCACCAACCTCGGACCCAGCATCATCTACCGCCTGCGCGACAAAGCCGGGCAGGCCGTCGAATTCAAAAACTACATGCTGCCTGTCAAACAGGAAGACGGCCTGTTTTTCGTCACCGGCACACGCTCCGGCTTGGAGCAGCAATACCGCTGGCTGCGCATACCCGCCGATAGCAAAAACAACATCGACACCTTCATGGCCTGGCGCGAGCTGATGAACGACGAAACCCTGCGCCGCCGCACCGCCGCCGAAGCCGCGCAGGCCGCGCCCGAGGCCGTGCGCGCCCAGTTTGCCACCGCCGTCGAAAACACCCTCGCCCTCTTCGCGCGCGGCGGCTATCTCGAACTCGACCGCTTCGTGCAAACCGCCGTGCCGGAAAACGAGCGCGACAAAATGAACGGCTATTTCTACCAAATGCTCTTCGCCGGCGCCCGCCCCATACTCGACGAAGCCCTGAAAAAACAAAACCTGCCGCCTATGGACGACGAAGCGCACAAACGCTACCTGCTCGCCGCCATGGACGCCTACACCGGCCTCACCGAATATCCTGCCCCCGTGCTGCTGCAACTGGACGGCTTCACAGAAGTCCGCTCCTCCGGCCTGCAAATGACCAAATCGCCCGGCGCCTCGCTGGTTTACCTCGGCTCCCTGCTGCTGGTGCTCGGCACCGTATTCATGTTCTACATCCGCGAAAAACGCGCCTGGCTGCTGTATGAGGGCGGACAAATCCGCTTCGCCATGTCGTCCAACCGCCACGAGCGCGACTTGAAAACCGAATTTCCCGCCCACCTGGCAAACCTGCAACAGCTTGCCGAGGACCTGAACCATGACACGCCCCACTGACCCCGCCGTGCCCGAACACCGCCTGCTCGCGCAGCACACCGTCTGGCAGACCCTCACCGCCGCCGACTGGCTCTATGCCGCCCTGATGTTCGCCGTCGCCGCCTCCGCCCAATACAGCCTGCCGCACCGCATGGACGGCTACGAAACCGCCATGCTCTGGCTCAGCGCCGCCGCCGCCGCCGCCCTCGGCTGGTTTTTCAAGCCCCTGCGCTGGTTCGTCCCCCTCTCACTCGCCCTCGCCTATGGCGGCGTCGCCCTCTACGGCGGCGATTTTGCCAACCACGACCGCTTCCTGCTGCGCTACTTCCTCAGCAGCCAGTCCGCCATCATGTGGCAGTGCGCCCTCATCTTCTGCGCCCTCTTTGCCTATCTTTCAGGCGGCCTCATCGCCATGCGCCAACAACGCCAAAGCAACACCCTCCTCGGCATGGCCACCGCCTTCGGCTGGCTCTCCGCACTGGCCGGATTCACCGGCCTTCTGGTGCGCTGGCACGAAAGCTACCTCATCCTCGGCAGCGCCGGGCACATCCCCGTCTCCAACCTCTACGAAGTCTTCATCCTCTTTCTCGTCATCAGCGCCCTGATGTACTGGTATTACGAAAGCCGCTTCGCCGTGCAGAAACTCGGCGGCTTCGTCTACCTCTTCATGGCCGGCGTCGTCTGCTTCGTCCTCTGGTACAGCCTCAGCCGCAACGCCCAGCAAATCCAGCCGCTCATCCCCGCCCTGCAATCGTGGTGGATGAAAATCCACGTCCCCGCCAACTTCATCGGCTACGGCGCCTTCTGCATCGCCGCCATGCTCGGCGTCGCCCAACTGCTCGCCATCCGCGCCGAAGCCGCCTACACCCGCCGCCGCCTGCCCGAGTCCGCCCTTATCGAAGAAATCATGTACAAAGCCATCGCCGTCGGCTTCCTCTTCTTCACCCTCGCCACCATCCTCGGCGCACTGTGGGCGGCCGACGCCTGGGGACGCTATTGGAGCTGGGATCCGAAAGAAACCTGGGCGTTTGTCGTCTGGCTCAACTACGCCGTCTGGCTGCACCTGCGCCTGGTTGCCGGATGGCGCGGCAAAATCCTTGCCTGGTGGGCAATCTGCGGCCTGCTGATAACCGCCTTCGCCTTCGTCGGCGTCAACATGTTCCTCAGCGGCCTGCACTCCTACGGCGGACTGTAAACGGCGGCACAACGCGAAAAGGCCGTCTGAAAAAAACTGCGAAGCAGGTTTTTTCAGACGGCCTTTTCAGACGGCCTTTTCAGACGGCCTTTTCAGACGGCCTTTTCAGACGGCCTTTTCAGACGGCCTTTTCAGACGGCCTTTTCAGACGGC